>MVZB01000075.1 GCA_002068205.1 candidate division BRC1 bacterium ADurb.BinA292 | reverse complement strand
GGCATCCGCCCCCCGCCCCCCCTCCCTTCACCGGCCTCCCCCCGTCGCCCGCCCACACCTCTCCCTCGCCGAATTCCACCCGGATTCGGCCTCTTGGCGTTGCCGGCGAATTCCCGAATCAGCGTTTCAGCAGATGAAGCAGCAGCGTCAGCAACAGGCTGACGACGATCATCGTCGCGATCGGGATGTATACCTTGACGCCCTCGGTTTCGATCCGGATATCGCCCGGCAGCCGACCGAACCAGCGCAGCATCCAGGGGGCGTAGTGCAGGATCAGGCCGAGCGCGATCAGCAGCACCCCCGCAACGATGAACCAGCGCGCCATGGCATTCCCCATCCCGAAAAAATCGTCTCTCGTCCCTCGTCCTCGGCTCTCGAAAACCGGTCAATTTCTCTCCCGCATCATGACCCGTCATCCCAAAACCTGCCCGTCCCCGCCGCGCGCGGGCTTTCCAGGTTCCCATCGGGCCGCCCAACCTGTAAAATACCATCGTGGGCGGCCGCCGCGGGAGCGTCTTTCCATCAGCCGCCCCCGCGCCGCTCGCGCAACTCCCCAATTTCCCCAAGGTTCCCTCCGGATGTCCAGCGCCCCCGCCCCGCCGCTCGACCCGCCGCACCGCGACAAGCTGCAACGGCTGCTCGACCATTTCCGCCGGATGGGCCGCGTGCTCGTCGCCTATTCGGGCGGCGTCGATTCCACGCTGCTGCTCAAGGCCGGAACGCTGGCGCTGGGCGACGCCTGCCTCGGCGTGCTGGCCCGCTCCGAAACGCTGACCGACGACGAATTCGACGCGGCGCTCGCCATCGCCCGCGACCACGGCTTCAACCTGCAGACCATCGCATACAGCGAACTGGCCATCGAGCATTACCAGCAGAACCCGGTCAACCGCTGCTACTTCTGCAAGCACGAGCTCTACGCGCGGCTGACCGACCTGGCGGGCCGGCTGGGCATCCCGTTCATCGCCGAAGGATCCAACGCCGACGACGTGGGCGACTACCGCCCCGGACTGCAGGCCGTCGCCGAACTGCGCGTGGTCAGCCCGCTGCGCGAGGCCGGCCTGACCAAGGCCGACGTCCGCGACCTGGCCCGCGCGCTCGGCCTCGCCAACTGGGACAAACCCTCCAACCCGTGCCTTTCGTCGCGGATCGCCTACGGCATCGGCATCGACCGGGAAAAGCTGCGCCAGGTGGCCGAGGGCGAAAAGCACCTGCGCTCGCTCGGACTGCGTCAGGTCCGCGTGCGCCACCACGACCAGATCGCCCGCATCGAGGTCGCGCCGGAGGAGATGGACCGCCTCCTCGAGCGGGAGAACCGCCAGTCGGCCTGGGCCAAACTGAAGGAACTGGGCTTCCGCTACGTCACGGTCGACCTGGCCGGCTACCGCACCGGCAGCCTGAACGAAGTCCTCCCCGGCCGCGACGCCGCCCCCTGACCGTCCGGCGGCGCGCTTCAGTTTTCCGCCACCTCCCAGCGCGCGGGGATGCGCGCGGCGGCGGGTAGTTCCAGCGGCGCCGGCGTCTGCACCTCGACCTGGCCGGCGTCCAGCAGACGATCATAAAAGACGGGTCGCGGCTCACCGGCCGGCGCGACCGCCGCCGCCAGATTCCAATGCCCTTCCTCCAGCAGCCAGTCGCGGAACACGAGCGTGCGTTCGGTCGCACCGCCGGGCTCCAGCTCGACCTCGCAGCGCGTCTGGCCGAGCACCAGGCCGTCGCGCTGGCGCTGCCAGGCCAGCTCCAGCCGGACGCGCGCGGGGTGGTCGCCCTCGTGGCGCAAAGCGATGCGCAGCGCGAGGACGCCGCCGGGCGCCACGCGCGCCGTCGCGCCGACGTCCGCGGCGGGCTCCGCCCAGGCGACCCGCTCGATGCGCACCCCCTCCAGCCCGAGCCGCGCCAGCATCTGGTCCGAGCCGAACAGGCGCGCATGGCCCCGCTCGCGGTACTCGACCAGAATCTCGCGCGCCGGGCCGATGGCGCGCACCGCGCCCTGCTCGAGCCAGAGGACTTCGTCGGCCAGTTGCAGCAGCATGTCCAGGTTGTGGCTGACGAGGATCATCGTGCGGCCCTGGCCCTTCATCTCACTGATGCGTCCGAGCGCGCGCGCCTGAAACCGGGCATCGCCGGTGGCGAACGTCTCGTCCATCAGGAGGATGTCGGGGGCGAGCTGGGCCGCCAGGGCGAAGCCGAGCCGGGCGGTCATGCCCGAACTGAAGTGCTTGACCGGCAGGTCCATGAAGCGCTCCAGCTCGGCGAACCGGATGATCTCGGGCAGCAGCCGGTCGATCTCGCGGCCGGGGATGCCGAGCAGCGCGCCGTTGAGGTAGACGTTGTCGATGCCCGACAGGTCCGGGTGGAAACCGGCGCCCAGTTCCAGCAGCGCGCCGACGCGGCCGGTCATGCGGATCGTTCCGGCGTCGGCCTGCATGACGCCGCCGAGGATCTTGAGCAAGGTGGATTTTCCGGAGCCGTTGGGGCCGACCAGGCCGAGCGTGCGGCCTTGCGCGACGGTGAAGCTGACCTGGCGCAGGGCATGAAACAGGTCATGGCGGCGGTTGAGCGGCCGGCGGCGCGGATCGGCGGCGGAGGCCCGGCGGGGGCCGCGCGCGGCGGCGACGCGAAACCGCTTGCTCAATCCGGTGATTTCAATGGCCGGCGTCACGACGTCTGGGCGAGCGGATAGATGACCGTGAAGATGGAGCCCTTGCCTTCCTCGCTTTCGACCTCGATGCGGCCGCGAGTCAGCGCAAGCTGTTTGTTGATGATGGCCAGGCCGATGCCCAACCCCTCGTAGCTGCGGGTCAGTTGATTATCGACCTGATAGAACGCGTCGAAGATATGCTTGAGCTGCGCGGCGGAGATGCCGATGCCGTCGTCGATGAAGCGGATTCGCAGCTCGTCGCCGCGCGGGGTGAAATCGATGCGCACGTGACCGTGCTGGTGGCCAAACTTGACTGCGTTATCGAGCAGGTGGAAGAAGATCCGTTCGAGCGACTCCGGATTGGCCCAGACGGGGGGGATGGCCTCGGTCACGATCGGTTCGATCGAGATGCGCTTCTGGCCGCGGCGCGACTCGACCCGGGGCAGCGCCGCCATCAACACGTTGAGCGGGTCGACCGGCTTGAGCTCGACCTCGAGGGCGTTGTCCGAGTCGATCTCGGCGATCTCGATGATGTCGTTGACCTTGCCGGTCAACAGTTCGCCGTGCGAGCGGATACGTTCGAGGACCTCTTTCTGCCCCTGCGTGACGGGTCCGACCCGGTTGGCGAGCAGGAGCTGGACGTAGCCGGTGATCGCCGTCAGGGGCGTGCGCAACTCGTGGCTGATCGTCGCCAGGAAGTTGCTCTTCATCTGGTCGAGCTCGCGCAGACTGTGGTAGGCCGTCTCCAGGTCGGTGTACATCTCGGCGTTGTCCAGGGCAAGCGCGAGTTGTCCGGCGAACCATTCCATGTGATAGATATCGAGGTGATCGAGCGGTTCATCCTGGAAGGGTTTGTCGACGATGAGCAGCAGCCGGACGCCGCGTTGCGTACGGATGGGCGACCAGAGGCCCTCGTGCGGGAGGAGTTCCTTGACGTCGTCGGGGACGGTCGCGGCGGCGAGCCGATCCGGGGTGACGAGCACGGCGGAATCACCGGCGAGCACTTCGCTGAGCAGGCCGGCGGCAGCGCGCGGCGGCGCCGGTTGGCGCGGATCGCCGAAGCGGGCGGCGGCGTCGGTGGTGCCGCGCGGGCGCCAGGGGATGCGCACGCGGCGCAGGCGCTCCTGCATGTCGTTGGCGGCGGAAAATTTCTGATAGGTCGTGATCCAGAAGGAATGGCTCGACAGCTCGCGCAGGCTCTGGCCGAAAAGCGATTCCTCGCCGCGGGGCGCTTCGTCCAAGCCGTGCAGGTCCTGGACCATGTGGGCCAGGCGTTCCTCCTCGCGATCGATTTCGGCGTGGAGGCGCTCGTGCTCGTCGCGCGACGCGGCGCCGAGCGCCGAGAGGCCGCGCAATTCGCCCGCGACTTCGTCCACCTCGAAGAGGAAGGCGCGCGAGAAGCCGAGGCCATGGCGCGAGATCAGCGCCGTGAGGGCGATGGAGTAAATGTCCTCCAGACTGAGGCTGGAGCGCAGGGCGGCGTGGATCCGGTTGATCATCCGGACCCGTTCGATCATGTGCGTCATCAGGTTGGATGATTCCTGCCGGGCGGAGGGCCGGCTGGCCAGCGAGCTGGCCGGTGCGTGAGCGGGTCGAGCATCCATCGGTTGCTTCTTCGCCGGTCGCCGCGTCAGACCTGGCCGGCGCCGGGGCGAATGTACTTCCTCAGCGTGACGATCGTGCCGGCGTCCGGCTCGCTGCTGAACTGCACCTCATCCATGAATTCCTTCATGATAAGCACCCCGAGGCCGTGATAGTCGGTGCGGTCGAGGTGGTGATAATCCTGGAGGGTGATGGCCGATTCGGCGATGGCGGCGGCGAGGCCGCAGCCGCGGTCCTGAATCGAAATCGTGAGGCAGTCGGGGGCGAGCGAGAGGCGGAGTTCGATCCCCGGCTTGCCGTCGGGCCGGCGGTCGAGGTCGCGGTAGGCGTGCAGAGCGACGTTGGTGCAGGCCTCGTCGACGGCCATTTCGATCTTGTCGATCTCCTCGTCGCCGAAGCCCATCGCCTCGGCGACGCTGGAGACGAAGCGGCGCAGGATGTTGAGCAACGAGGTATCGACGGGGCAGTAGACCTCGAAGTGATAGTCGCCGCCCGGCTGCGGTGCTCGCGCGCTGTGGTGCTGCATGGGTGTGCCTCCGGACCGCGCCGCGCCGGTCTGGATCCAGTCAGCAAGCGGTGATGAGCCCCTCCGCCCCCGCTTGCTGCACGACGATGACTGCGACAGCCCGAAATCGCTCGCGCCGCCGGTCGCGCGGCGCCCGGGGGCGTCAGGCCAGGTGCTGACGCGCGGCCTCGGGGCTGTCGGCGATGCTGAAGATCTTCGTGAACCCCAGCAGGTCGAGGATCTTGAAGACCTTGGCCGAGGGCTGCAGGATGACCATCTCGCCCTGACGGCGGCGAAGCTGCTGGAGCAGGACCATCAGCGCGCCGATGCCGGCCGACGAGATATAGTTGAGCGCCCCCAGATTCATGATGACGCGGTTGTAGCCCTGCGCGATCGTCTCTTCCATCGATTTTTCGAAGACGTCCACGGTGTGGGCGTCGAGGAACCCGGAGACGCGCACCTCGACGATGCCGGGGGGACCGCCGTCGGGATAGAGCCGCTCCAACGCGAAGGGTTTCAAGGCCCCCTGGCCGCCGGTCTGGGGTGAAGCGGGCTGGCTCATGCGGTTCTCCGTGTCGGTTCGAGCTTTTGTTCCTGCGCGCCGGGGCCGCGCACGCGCAAGGCGAGCATCGTAATGTCGTCATGCTGGGGGATGCCCAGGGTGAACTGATGAATGTCCTCGACGACGCGCGCCACCAGATCGCGCGCGCTGGCGCCGTCGCAACCGGCGACCATCTGGATCAGGCGCTCGCGGCCGTATTCCTGGCTGGCCTGATCCATCGCCTCGATGACGCCGTCGGTATAGAGCAGGGCGACATCGCCCGGACGCAGCGCAACCTCGACCTCCTGGGTATTGCGAAAGATCTCGTCGTTGACCAGGCCCAGGGCGATGCCCTCGGGGGAGACCTGGCTGACGCCGTTCTGGCCGTTCCATTCGGCGGCCGCCTCGCGCACGAGCAGCGGTTCATGGCCCGCCCGCACGAACCGCAGCACGTGGTTGCGTATGTTCAGGATACCATAAGTCATCGTGATAAAGACGTTTTCCTTCGTATCGTGGAGCACGCGTTCGTTGACGCGGCTGAGGACGTCCTTGGGGGAGAGGTTGTCGCGGGCCTCGGCGCGGAGGACCGCGCGGACCATCGCCATGATCAGCGCGCCGGGGATTCCCTTGCCCGAGACGTCGGCGATGACCAGGCCGAGGTGATCCTCGTCCACTTCGAAGAAGTCGAAGTAATCGCCGCCGACGACGGTGGCCGCTTCGCTCATCGCGTAGAAGTCCAGGTTTTCGATGCACGGGAACGACGAGGGGAGCAGCATGCGCTGGAACTCGTGGGCGATGCGCAGTTCGTTTTCCAGCCGCTGCTGCTCGGCCAGCACGTCGTAAAGCTTGACCAGATCGGTCGTGACCGCGGCCTGGTCGGCCAGCGCCTGCAACAGGGCGAGGTCGCGCGAATCGAAGATCGCCTCGCCCAGCTTGTTGACGACGACGAAGACGCCGAGGACCTGGCCGCGGACGCGCAGCGGGCAGAGGATCAGCGAGTGGACCTGCGAGAGGAGCGTCGTGTGCCGGGGGACACGCGGGTCGGCCTCGGCGTCGGTGATCAGCAAGGGGACTCCCTCTTCGGCGACGAGGCCGATGATGCCCTCGCCGACCTGAATGCGGTCCTTCTTGATCTTCTCTGTCAAGTACTTCGGCTTCGTTAAAACATAATCGTGGGTTTCATGCAAGGGGGGAAAGGGTCCGATGACGACGCGGGCCTGCAGGGCGCGCTCGGCTTCGTTGAGGACGAAGATGGCGCCCGATTCGGCGCGAGTCGCCTCGACGATATACTCGGTCAGGATGCGCAGGGTCTCTTCGAGGTCGATCTTACTGGTGATTTTTTCGCCGAGCTTGTCGATCAGGGTGAGGACAGCCTCCTGTTCGTGTTGGGCCTGGCGGGCGATGGCGCGCAACTGGGCGATGCGGCGCCGCAGGTGACTGAAGTAAATCAGGACCCCGATGAGCACCAAAATCGAGATAACGGTCCAGGCAGGACTCAACAGCTCACCACCCCGGCGAATCGTTCGATGCTGCGCCAAAGCCGATTCCACGCGGCGCACGCGCGCTCCACGTCAATTCATCATGGAACAGGCCGTGGGTGGGGTCAACTGACATCAGCCCGGACGCGGAGACGCGGGGACACAGGCGGATCTTGACCTTGTTCGAGAGTTGGTCCGCCGATCGGATCTCATTGGAAAATTAGTGTTTCAGAAGGGACATCAAGGACGTAAGGACGGGTAGAGGCCATTTCATCCTTCAAGGTGACGCGGAAGCGTCGTGCACTCGAAAAATTGTCCCCCGCCACTGACGTGGCGGGCTGAAGTCCGCCGTCCCTGACGGGACTGCCCGGCTGACGGATGCGGCAATGCCTGGGTCTTCACTTCGCATCTTATCCCTTGCCATTCTCCAGATTCAGAACGGCTCCGGCCGCCCCTTCCAGGGGCTTGCATCGGTGGGGCGGCGACGCAGGGTTCCGGCCTGCGGCCGTCACCCTGCGCTTTAATCCAGTCGTCCGCTTCGCGGACTGAACCGATCAGCAAACTGAAGCCGCCAGCACTGAACCAGGAATCCTGCAGCAGCTTGCGATTTGGGGAATGACAAGTACTGATGTGGCGGGCTGAAGTCTGCCGTCCCTGACGGGACTGCCCGGCTGAAGGATGCGGCAAGGCCTGGATCGTTCGAATCGGCCGTTCACACCCCATTTTCATCCCTCGTTGCGAACCGCCGATTCATCAGGCTCAAGGCAAGCGCCATCAAATGGCAGGCGGTGCGAATCGTGTTGAGCTGCGTCCCGAAAAAGCCGATTTTCGAGAGCCGAGGACGAGGGTCGAGAGCCGAGAGCCGAATTTTCGGAGAGGACCGGTGTGGGCGAGGACGAGACGATTCCTGGAGAAACTCCGGTGGCGGAGCGGGGGGGAGGGACGGCCTGGGATCAGCCGCGGGCGCGGCGGCGGCGGAGCCGGAGGACGGGGCCCAGGCGGACGAGGGCAGCCAGGACGGCGCGGCCCCACGGGCAGGGGGCGGCCGAGCCGCGCTCGCGCGGGAGGCCGGCGAGGCACAGCGGGCCCAGCCGCGCCAGATGCCGGAGCAGATCGCGCAGCGGCAGGTTCACCCAGTTGAAGAGGAGATGGTTGCGGCGGAGGACGAGGGCGAGGCCCGACTCACCGAGCCGCCGGCGCATGGAGCCCTTGCCGCAGTGCCAGGCGATGGCGCGCGGCTCGTAGAGACAGGTCAGGCCGCGCGCCGCGCCGTGGAGCGCCAGGTCGTAGTCTTCCCAGTAACCGGGATGATAGAGGTCGGCGAATCCGCCCAGGGCGAGGAACGCGGGGCGATGGATCAGGCAGGCGCCGGCCTGGAAGAAATCGGCGGGGGCGGCTTCCTCGGCCTCGAACGGCTGCTGAACGATGAGCCCGCGCTCCCGGCCGCGGCGCTGGCCGCCGTGATTGATCGCGCCGGTTTCCCAATCGAGCGTCCGCCCGCCGATGGCGAGGATCCGCTTGCCCTCGGCGAGGCCGGCGTGGAGGGTTTCGATCAACCGGCTGAAGAAATCGGCGCGCAGGGCGACGTCGTTGTTCAACAGGAAGACCCAGTCGGCCGAGAGCTCCGCCATGCCGCGCGCGACGGCGCGGCCGAAGCCGACATTGCGCGCCAGCCGGATCAGGCGGACCTGGGGAAAGCGCTCGGCGATCAGGCGGGGCGACTGGTCCGCGCTGGCGTCATCGACGACGACGAGTTCCATCGGGCGGCCGGCATGCCGCGCCGCCGCGAGGACCGACCCCAGGCAGCGCTCGATGAAGGCCTCGCCGTTCCAGTTCGGGATCAGGACGCCGAAGGCGATCGGGGGCGGGTCCGTAGCCGGAGTGGGCATCAGCGCAGATTCCGCCGCCGCCAGTCTTCGTCGGGGAAGGGGCCGAAGATCTCGCACATTTCCAGCAGGCGGCTGACGATGCGTTTGCCGAGGCGGTTCTCGAGCGATTCGAGATCCAGGTTCGTGGTGATGATCAGCGGTTTGCAGCCCTCGTAGCGCTCGTTGATGATCAGGTAGAAGCGGTCGAGGACGAAGCCGGTGGCGTTTTCGGCGCCGACGTCGTCGAAGACGAGCAGGTCGGTCGTCGTGACCTCCTCCAGCAGGTCGTCCTCGGTGAGCGGGCT
Organism: candidate division BRC1 bacterium ADurb.BinA292; assembly: GCA_002068205.1. GTDB lineage: Bacteria > Sumerlaeota > Sumerlaeia > MVZB01 > MVZB01 > MVZB01. The sequence continues at coordinate 4,300 of MVZB01000075.1, read as the reverse complement.
GGCGTCGCTGAACGTGGCGCGGATGTCGCGCAGCAGGTCGGGGGAGTTGTAGTAGAGGCCGGAGTAGCCCTTCTCGATGACGCCGCGCAGGATGGCGACGGCCAGGTGGCTCTTGCCGCAGCCGACCTGGCCCGACATGAACAACCCCTTGGGGTATTCCTGCGCGAAGGTGAAACCGGAGATATAGGCCCTGGCGCCGTGGACGAGCTGCTTGCGAAAGCGGTCGCGGGCGGAGAAGGAGTCGAGCGACTTATTCTGGAAGCGGGCGGGGATGCGCGCGTCGCGCAGGCGGCGGCGGGTAAGGAATTCGCGCTGCCACTGGGCCTCCTCGATGGGTGCGGGGCCGGGCGGTTCGGCGGGGGCCTGCTCCTGGCTGCGTCGGGTGCGGCTGGTCATCACGCTGAAAGCTCCTTCGCGCGGCGCTAGATTTCGGTGCCCGGCGGCAGAATGGCGTGCTTGGGGACGATGATGATGCCGTCGCGGATGTAGTAGCGCTCATCCGGGTCGTCGAAATGCTCGCGGCGGTCGCGGTTGAGCAACTTGCAGCCGGCGCCGACGCGGGCGTTCTTGTCGATGATCGCCCCCTCGACGTCGCAGTTCTCGCCGATGCCGATGGCCGGGGCGCCTTCGGGGACGGGCTCGTATTCGCGGCGGTTGCCCTCGCTCTCGAAGAAATCGGCGCCCATGAGGATGGTATTGCGCAGGCGCGCCCCGCGGCCGACGCGGCTGCGCAGACCCACGAGGCAGGTGTCGAGTTCGGCATCCTGGATGATGCAGCCCTCGGCGATCTTGGTGCGCGTCAGGCGCGCGCGCTCGAACTGGCTGGCGGGCAGGAAGCGCATGCGCGTGTAGATCGGCGCGTCGGGGAGATAAAACTGGAAGGGGGGATTGGGCTTGACCAGGTCGAGGTTGGATTCAAAGAACGCGCGGATGGTTCCGATGTCCTCCCAGTAGCCGTTGAAGACGTAACCGTAGCTGCGCCCCTGGCTGACGCAGTAGGGGAGGATGTCGCTGCCGAAATCGGTCATGGCGGGGTTGCGCAGCAGATCCATGAGGAGGTCGAAATTGAAGACGTAGATGCCCATCGAGCCGAGGAACGGCCGGTCGTCGCTCATCTGCCAGCGTTGGCGGATCGCCGGGAGGGCGGCCAGCGGCGGCAGCCGGTCGGCGGAGGGTTTTTCGCTCATGTGTTCGATCCGGTTGTCCTCGCCGAGCGTGACGATGCCGAAGCCGGTGGCGCGATCGGCCGAGGCGGGGTGGAGCGAGATCGTCACCTCGGCCTGGTTGTCGATGTGGAAGCGCAGCAGATCCTCCAGGTTCATGCGGAAGATTGTGTCGCCCGGCAGGATGATGACATACGGGGTGCGCCACTGGGCCAGTTCCTTCAGGTTGCGGCGGACGGCGTCGGCGGTTCCCTGATACCAGTTCTGGTTGTCGTCGCTGAGGTTGGCCACCTGGAGGTTGACGAACCCGCGGCTGAAGGGGTCGAGCTGATAGGTGCGGCCGATGTGGCGGTTGAGGGAACTGGAGAGGAACTGGGTGAAGACGTAGATCCGGTCGAGGCCGGAGTTCAGGCAGTTGCTGATGGGGATGTCGATCAGGCGATACTTGCCGGCGAGGGGGACGGCGGGTTTGGCGCGGTATTTGGTGAGCGGCCAGAGGCGCGTGCCGCGTCCGCCGCCGAGGACGATGCCCAGGGCCTGGCGCATGATGTGGCACGAGGTAATGCTGGAGACCATGACAGATACCCGCGGAAAACGAAAAGGCGCCGGAAGGACCGCCAGAGGGCGGGTTGGCCGACAGCCCCCTAGTCTGCCTGAGGCGGAGACGGCGTGCAAGTCGCGGGCGATTACGATTGAGACGAAGGGGAATGGCGGGTTTTCGAGAGCCGAGGACGGGGGACGGGAGCCGGGCGCCGAATTTTGGGGGAGGCCGGTGGGGGCGAGGCGCTGGTTGACATGGCGGACGGTTCGGTTTCGAGAGCCGAGGACGAGGGACGAGAGCCGGGAGCCGAATTTTGGGGGAGGGGAGGGGGGCGTCAGCGTTTTCTTGCTTCGAGGACGCGGGGGTGGCCGGCGTAGTCGCGATAGACGGCGACGCATTCCAGATCGAGCTGCATGCCGACGAGCATCCGCGCGGTGTCGGCCTGACCGGCGCCGAGCTCGATCAGGAGCAAGCCGCCGGGACGCAACCGATCGGGCGCCTGACGAATCAGTTCGGCGATCGCATCCAGTCCGCTGCGACCGCTGAAGAGGGCCTCGGCCGGTTCCCAGTCGGCGACCTCGGGGGGCAACTGGACCCGTTCCGTTTCCGCGACGTAGGGGGGGTTGCTCAGGATGGCGTCGAGGGTCTCGGCGACGGGTTCGAGCAGCGAGCCGTGGCGCAGTTCAATCCGGTCGGCGACGCCGTGGCGTTGGGCGTTGCGGCCGGCGACGGCCAGCGCCGCCGCGGAGGAATCGACGCCGATCACGCGGACGGCGGGGTCGTTTCTGGCCACGGCCACGGCAATTGCCCCGGAGCCGACGCCGACATCGGCGACGAGCGGCGCGGGGCGGTCGCCGCGACGGTCCGCGAGCCAGGCCAGGGCGCGTTCGACGAGATGCTCGGTCTCGGGTCGGGGGATGAGGACGTCGCGCGTCAGCTCGAACGTCAGGCCATAGAAGTCGCGCCGGCCGAGGATGTAGGCGACCGGTTCGCGTCTGATGCGGCGCGCGAGGTATTCGCGCGCGCGGAGCCGTTCGGCTTCCTTGAGCGGCCGGTCGAGGTCGGTCAGCAGGCCGAGCCGGTCGGTGTGGAGGGCCTCGGCCAGGAGCAGGCTCATATCGAGGCGGGCGGATTCGATGCCGGCGGCCTGGAGGCGTTGGACGCCGAGCTCGAGCGCCCGCCGGGCCGTCAAGCTGGAGCTGTCGTCGTGTGGCATGCCGCAACCGTTCCTTCCGAGTCGAGGACTGCGCCCGGGCCATGATGCCTGCAACGGCGGGTGAGGTAAAGCGGCAGGGCGCGGCGCGCGAGGGTGGGTGATGCCGTCGGGGCGGGGTTCGACAGGGTTGAGTTTTTGCCTTTTCCGCCGGGAGCGGGTAGAATGATCGGGACTGCAATCCGCTCCGCTGTGACAGGAGGTCCGCCATGCCCCGCCGATCCCGGATGGTGCACTCAATCGGGGGCGTCGCGGCCGCCCTCGTGATCGCCGGTCTGGCCTGCCGGGGCCACGCGCAAACCGATCCCGCGCGGGTGCAGGTGCGCGAGGGATACGCGATCAGCGTGGCGGTCGACGAGCTCCCCGGCGCGCGGTTCCTTGCGCTCGATCCGGACGGGACGCTCTACGTCAGCCGGCCCGGTCCGGGGGACATCGTGGCGTTGCGCGATGCGGACGGTGACGGGGTGTATGAGCAGCGAACGGCATTCGTGGAGGGGCACCGCACCGTTCACGCGATGCAGTGGGTGGAGGGCTGGCTGTGGTTTACGCAAACGGGGGCGGTGCTGCGCGCCCGCGACACCGACGGCGACGGCGCGGCGGATGAAACCGTGCAGGTGCTGGGCGACGAAGTGCTGCCGGCCGACGGGAGCGGGCACTGGTGGCGCTCGCTGCTGGTTCACGACGGGCGCATCTACACGAGCATCGGCGACGCGGGCAACATCGAGGATCCGGGCGACAGCAAGCGGCAGAAGATCTGGTCCTATGCGCTGGACGGGAGCGATGAACGGCTGTTCGCCTCGGGCCTGCGCAATACCGAGAAGCTGGTGGTCCGGCCGGGGACCGACGAGATCTGGGGGATGGACCACGGCAGCGACTGGTTCGGCGGCGTGCTGGAGCGGGAAGCCGACCAGGGTCAGCCGATCACCGACTTCAATCCGCCGGAAGAGATGAACCATTACGTTCAGGGCGGGTTCTACGGCCATCCGTTCGTCGTCGAGTCGCGGATCGTGCGCTATGAATTCATGAACAAGCCGGGGATTGTGGAGCTGGCGGCGAAAACGACGCCGCCGGCGTGGGAAGGGGGGGCGCACTGGGCGGCCAACTCGATGACGTTCTATGCCGGCGACCAGTTTCCGGGCGCGCGGGGCGACGCATTCGTCGCCTATCATGGTTCGTGGAATCGGAGCGAGCCGGCTGGCTACTGCGTGGCGCGCGTGCTGTTCGATAGCGGGCGCCCCTATGGCGAACTGGTGTATGCCGGGTTTCTTACCGCGGAGGGGGAGATTCTGGGGCGGCCGGTCGATACGGCGGTTGCGCCCGACGGATCGCTGCTGATCAGCGACGACCACGGCGGGCGGGTCTACCGCATGAGCTACACGGGCC
>MVZB01000074.1 GCA_002068205.1 candidate division BRC1 bacterium ADurb.BinA292 | reverse complement strand
GGCCGCCGTAACGCTCGCAGATTTCCGCAACCATGGTAAGGCCCATGCCCGTGCCGCTCGGTCCTTTTGTCGTGTAAAAGGCTTTCGCGCTGCGCAGCCTGACCTCGTCCGACATGCCGATGCCGGTGTCCTGCACGCTGATGCTGACGGCATTTTTTGCCGGTGCGGAAACGGAGACCGTCAGCGTGCCGCCCTTCGGCATGGCGTCTATCGAGTTGGAGATAAGGTTCACCAGTGCTTCCTGGATGTCTGCCGCGTCGGCCAAAACGAGCGGCCCGTCCTCGATCACGGTTTTGACTTCGATCGGGCCGTCGAGTTTCATGTTCGTCCATCGCGGTTTCATCAACTCGATCGCGCGGCGCGCGTCCTTCATGAAGCGCTGCTGGCTGGCGATCGACTTGTCGAGCCGGCCGCTCATGATCGTCAGGCTGAAGGCACCGACGGCGACGAACATGCTGACGGCGGCGGCGATCATGACTTCGGTCAGGGTGAAGCCCTGGCAGCGCCGCCGCGGGACAGGGAACCGCCGCCGGAGCAGCCTGGAAAGGATCTCAGAAGCCAAAGTCATCACTCCCTTCGAAGTTGCAGATCAGCGACTCGATCGACTGCTGATACTGGCGCCCCATGTAGGTCCAGGTGGTGGTGATGCGGACAGTCTTGCCGTTGTTGATCATGTAGCGGTCGCCGGCCGCCGGGGGGAAAGCCAGCGACGAGGCCAGGTCGAGCGTGGTCTGGCCGTTGCCGGCGATCTCGACGAACTGGCCCTCGCCGACGCCGCTGACGATGAACAGCGTGTGGCCCTTCCACTCGTCGGGCTCCCAGTTGGCGTCGTTGTCGACCAGCATCGAGGAGCTGCCGTTTTCCGCGATGCCAAAGCCGCGGAACTCAAAATCCACCGCGCAGCGGATCCCCAGCGCCTGGTCGAGCCAGACCGGGTCGGCGTCGGTCAGTTCCTTGTCTTCATATTCATTGTTGTAATCGGCCGGCACGATGTAGTCGGGATGTTCCGTGTTGCCGACACGCTCGAAGTCCTCGATCGCGAGCATTTCGAAGTAACCCTGCGCGATGTTCTTGGCGGCAACGGCGTTGCTGTTGATGCGCGAGGATCGCGAGGCCTGGATGAACGACGTGATGATCACCGAGGTCATGACCGACAGGATCACCATGGCGATCATAACCTCCACCAGCGAGTAGCCTCGTGACCGCGGCTTGCCTGGCATCTGTCTCATGGGCCTCTCTTTCCGGCCAACGCGGTGGATTCGGCATCGCCCGCCGCCGCTCTGCATGTTCTCTGAGGGGTCTATCGGGCGGTTGTCGCACGCGGATGACGAGTGTCCGCAATCGCGGACGCCCGTTTCCCTCCCGCCGGCGCAACCGGAGGGGAGAAGAGCCGGCGTCCGCGGCGGAGCAGGCGCGGCTCCTCGGAAATCATCGGCAGTGCCGAAGGGAAAGCTTTCACCCGGCGCCAAGTGTTATAAGAAGGAGACAGAAGGCGGAGGATCTCCGGGCCAACCCGGGGGGAGAGGCGCGATGAAGAAACTGCTGGCCGTCGTGGCGCTCGCGGGGCTGATCCTGATCGTATGGAACTGGCGATCGGAAGGGGGTGGTGCGACGCGGCGGGAACAGCCGCGGCCGACGCCGGCGCCGACGAGCGCGCCGGCAGCGCCGATCATGCCGGCCGGCGCAGCCAACGCTCAGACGCCGCGCCCCGCGCCGCCGCCGCCCGCGCCGCCGCCCGCCGCCCCGCGCGACCCGTCGCCGGCCTTGATGGCCGCCGCGCGCCAGACGGGGGTGCAAATCGTGCGCTACGAGGAACAATCCCCGGGCTCAACTGGTCGGGGGACGTGGCGACAGTCGGAGGGGATTTTCTCAGCGAGGCGCTGGCGGCCAATGTGATCCGGAACTTCGACGTGCCGGCCCTGGATCAGGGGCGCCAGCTGCTGGCCGATGGGCGCTCGGTCTGGTGGAGCACCTACCGGATTTACTTCTGATCGGCCGGCGGGAGGGGCGCCAGCAGGCGATCGACGACGTGAAGCGTGCCGTTGGCCGCGACCAGGTCGACCTTCACCGCGCGCCGGTCATTGACCTTCAGGCCGGCGTGGTCCTTTTTCAGCCTGATCAGCGTCATGCCGAGCGAGGGCAGTTTCATTTCCCCGACGATGAAGTTCGAGGGGTAGCGCAGCCGCACCATGTGCTGGAGCAGGAACTTGCGACAGCGCGGCGGGTCGCGGCGCAGGGCGTCCAATTCATGGGACGGCAGGTCGCGAAAAGCGGCGTCGGTCGGCGCGAAGACGGTCAGCGGGCCCTGGATGCGCAGGGTTTGTTCCAGGCCGGCGCCCCGGGCCAGTTCGAGGAAAATCTTCAGATCGGGAACGGCCTTCGCGACGCGGAGCAGGCTGTCCATCTGCTGCGATTCGGTCGTGCGCGACAGGTCGTCCAACGGCAGGGGGGGCGGCTCATCCTGAGCATGGGGGAGCGGCGCGGCCAGAAACAGGAGGGCGGTCAGCAACGGGAGTGGACGTGCCAGGAGTCGGCCAACGGAACTCCGCGGGATGCTGTCGGGGGACAAGGACGGATTCCTCCGGCGGAAGAAGGGAGTGCGCGCGGCGCCCGCGCAGGCAGGATGCGCGCTGATCGATAATCTAGTCCGGCGGCGGCGGGAAAACCAGCGGAATCCGCGAGAGGCGCCGGCGGGGGCGCCGGGCCGGGGATCAGGCGAGCGTCAGCAGCATCTCGTATTTGATCGACAGGCGCGCCCCCTGATACAGCGCCAGGCAGAGTCGGCGGCAGGGGTCGTCGATATGGTTGCCGAAGGGCCGCCCGAGGCGATCGGCCAGCCAGGCCTGCAGTTCCTCGCCCCGTTCGCTGTAGTCGATGGGGGCCGCGGCCGGCGGGGCGGGGATGTCGAGCGATTGGGCCAGCGCCTCCATCAGCCGCAGGAGCTGGTGCGACGATCCCACCGTAAGGCGCCCCTTGCGAAGCAGGACCGGGAAATCAAGGGGAACATAGCAGCCGTCGGTCGTGCTGTGGTCGAGCAGGTGCGAAGTCATGTCGGCATCGGCCGTCAGGTCGCCTTCGGTGATCGCCTGGCGAATCCGCTCCAGCAGGCGTTCCAGCTCGCCCTCGCGCAGCGTGTAGCTCCACTCCGGCCCCTCGTCGTCGGAGCCTTCGGGATCGGGGTAGAAGTCGGGCTCGTCGTGCTCGGGCAACCCGGCGGCCGTCAGGATCTCGTTGATCCGGTCGAGGTGCCGTTCGTAGGCCTCGAGGAATTCGCGATCCTCGGCCGCGGAGGTCGAGGCTTCGTCCTCCAGGTCGTCGCAAACATCGGCCAGGATGCCCAAGGACAGGGTCAGCGACATGAACGGTTCCTTCGTTGCGGAGGGTCGGAAGGGGTGGGCGCAGCGAGCCGGCGGCGGGGTGTCGTCGACGAAGGCGCGCGTCGCGTAAACCGGCATTATCTCGGAAGGTTCGGCGATTTGGAAGGGGATCGTTGGCGCAACCGGGGGAAACCAGGCGAACCGCCGAGGTCGAAGGAATGGGGCGGACATCGGTTTGGGTGGGGTGTCGGGGGACAGTCAGGATGAATTTGTCGTTGAGGGTCACCGGGCCGAGGCCCGGCGCCAACAACTTGTCATTCCCAAATTCAGACCAGCTCCGGCCACCCCTAACAGGGGTTTGATGCGTTGGGTGCTGCGACGCAGGGTTCCGGCCTGCGGCCGTCACCCTGCGCTTTATTCCAGTCGTCCGCCTCGCGGACTTATCCGGTCAACAAGTCGGAACCGCCTGCATTGAACTTGGAAGCCTTAAACAGCTTGCGATTTGGGGAATGACAAGTGCTGATAACAGGGCCCCGAGGGGCCAGAAGAAAGCCCGCTGGCGCGGGCACCCAAAGCGCGGAAACATGGTGGGCCAAGCCACTCAGGAGAGTGGCGTTCCCAGGTGGAGGACGAGGACGAGGGACGATGAAATTCAGCCTTGGACGAGGATCTCGGGGGGGCCTTCCTGGCGCGGGGGGCGCATGTCGGGGATGTTGGTCGGCGCCGCTACGCCCCGCAGCACCTCCTCGACCACCGATTGCACGGTTTCCCTGCGCAGGCGGAACTCCGGCTTGAGGATCAGGCGGTGGGCCAGGACCGGGACGGCCAGCTTCTTGACGTCGTCGGGCGTGACGTAGCCGCGGCCCTGCAAGGCCGCGACGGCCTGCGCCGTCCGGTAGAGGGCAATGGAGGCGCGCGGGCTGGCGCCGAGCCCCAGCTTGACGCTGTCGCGCGTGCCGTGGACGATCCGCAGCAGATACTGGCGGACCTGCGCGTGGACGAAGACCCCGGCCGCCACCTGCTGCATCTGGAGGACGGTTTTCTCGTTGAGGATCGGTTTGAGACGCTCCAGCGGGTGGCCGCCGCGCAGCCGCTCCAGCATGTCGGCTTCCTGATCGATGTCGGGGTAGCCGAGGGAGATGCGGACGAGGAAGCGGTCGAGCTGCGCCTCGGGAAGCGGGAAGGTCCCCTCCTGCTCGACGGGGTTCTGCGTCGCCATGACGATGAACGGCTGGGGGAGCCGGCGCGTGAGGCCGCCCTCGGAGATCTGGCGCTCCTCCATCGCCTCGAGCAGGGCGGATTGGGTGCGCGGCGTGGCGCGGTTGATTTCGTCGGCCAGCAGAATGTTGGTGAAGACCGGCCCGGGGAGGAACTCGAATTCGCGTTTTTCCTGGTTGTAGATCGAGACGCCGGTCACGTCGGAGGGGAGCAGGTCGGGGGTGCACTGGACGCGTTTGAAGGTGAGGCCGAAGGTGACGGCGATCGAGCGGGCGAGCATGGTTTTGGCGACGCCCGGGACGTCCTCGAGCAGGACGTGGCCGCGGGCGAGGATCGCCGCCAGCGCGACAAGGATCTGCGGCCGTTTGCCGATGATGACCTCCTCGATGTTCTCGATGACGGCCTGGGCGGTTTCGGCGAATGTGGGCATGCCGTGAGCCTCGTAAGCAGTTGAAGAGGGGATGTTGCCGACGGTTCTCGATGAGTGATTCGAGCCGTTCTGCCGTCCCTGCGGGACTCTTTCGTTCCTGTTTCCCGTATCCCGCCACTGACGTGGCGGGCTGCAGTCTGCCGTCCCTGCGGGACTGGCGGGCTGATGATCGGCCGGAGCCAGCGCTTCAGGAAGGTGCCGCCGTCCCTGACGGAACTGGCGGGCTGCTCGAACCGGCAAGCCCGCAGCCGATTGAATCGGTCGATAACGGCTCCGGCTTTCGCTCTCGGGAGTGAACCGCCGGTTCATGAGCCCATCGTGATCGGCCACTCTGGAGAACGATGCGACGTCCAACGGGACGCGGTTGGGGGCGGAATGGTTGCAGGCGGCGCGCCCCTCACCCGCGCAGGCGATAGGTGTTTTCGGCGGGACCGGGCCCGGCCACGCGATCGACGCGCCGCGAGGGATTGGCCGCCAGGCGCTCCAGCAGGCGATGGATCGTCTCGACGCGCTCGGGTTCGCCGAGGGCGTCGGCCCAGCCGGCGGCGGTCCGGTAGTCGGCGTGCTCGCCCATGGCGGCCAGCAGCTTGCGCTGGAGATCGAGGATGGCGGCGGCGGCGCGCTTGCCGGCCTCGACGCCCGGCTGATGATAGGCATTGATCATGACGAGCGAGGCGTAGAGGCCGACGGCGCGCTCGTAGAGGGCGATGAGCATGCCGAGCGAGCGGGCGTCGAGGCTGCGGATCGTAATCGTGATCGATTCGCGGCCCTTTTCGTGAAGCGCCTCGCGCGTCCCGAGGAGGAATCCCTGGAGGAAGTCGCCGGAGGTGACGCCCGGCTCGACCTCGACCGGCTCGCCGGATTCCGACCCGGCGTCTTCGCGCAGGACTTCGATCAACGTGACGAAGAAATTGTTCAACCCGTCGCGCAACTGCTGCACGTAGGCATGCTGGTCGGTCGAGCCCTTGTTGCCGTAGACGGCCAGTCCCTGGTGGACGGTGTTGCCGTGCAGGTCGCACTCCTTGCCGAGCGATTCCATCACGAGCTGCTGGAGGTAGCGGCTGAACAGCATCAGCCGGTCCTTGTAGGGCAGGACGACCATGTCGCGCTGGCCGCGGCCGTTGCCGGCCCAGTGCCACATCAGGGCGAGCAGGGCGGCGGGGTTGTTGCGCGGGTCGACGACGCGGGTGCGTTCGTCCATCAGGCGGGCGCCGGTCAGGAACTCATCGATGTCGACCCCTTGCAGCGCGGCGGGGAGCAGGCCGACGGCGGACGTGACGCTGGTGCGGCCCCCGACCCAGTCCCACATGGGGAAAATGGCGAGCCATTTTTCGCGGGCGGCCTGCTGATGCAGGCGGCTGCCGGTGCTGGTGACGGCGACGGCATGGCGCGCGAAGTCGAAGCCGGCGGCCGCGTAAGCCGCCTGGGTTTCAACCATGCCGTTGCGGGTTTCGGGCGTGCCGCCCGATTTGGAGATGACGAGGACCAGCGTCCGGTCGAGCCGACCCTGGAGCTCGCCGAGGACGCGGTGAATGCCGTCGGGATCGGTGTTGTCCATGAAGTGGGGGCGCAGCAGGTCGCCCGAGGTGCCCAGGGCGTCGGCGACGAGTTGCGGCCCGAGCGCTGAGCCGCCGATGCCGATGAGGAGGAAATCGGAGAAGGGTTCGTCGCGCTGGCCGCGCAGGTTGGCGCCGTGGATGTCGCCGGCGAAGGATTGGACCTGGTCGATGGCGGCGCGAATCGCCCGGCGCAACTCGTCGTTGGGGGCCCGTTCCGGCGCGCGCAGCCAGTAGTGGCCGACCATCCGTTTCTCGTCGGGATTGGCGATGGCGCCGGCCTCCAGCTCGCGCATGCCGTCCAGGGCGCGGTCGATCGGGTCGGCCATGCGGCCGAGGAAGCCGTCGTCGAAAGCCATCCGGCTGATGTCGAGCGTGATTCCCAGTTCCTCGTCGTGCCAGACGGTATCCAGGTAGCGCTGCCAGCGTTGCAACGGGCTCATCCGGTTAATCCTCTCGTCTGAAGGTCTGGTGTCGGAAGGGACATAAGGGACGTAAGGGACATGAGATCCGAAAAGACGTTACGCGTTTCAAGATCGATTTCGAAGGGTTCTGCCGTCCCTCCGGGACTCCTTCGTTCCTGCGTCCCGTTTCCCGCCACTGACGTGGCGGGCTGAAGTCTGCCGTTCCTGACGGGACTGGCCGTGGAGCGAAGCCGGGGAGGCCCCGGCCATTCGAAATGGTCGCTCACGATCTCATATTTTCATCCCGACGGGACTGGCCGGGGAGCGAAGCCAGGATGGCCTCCACTATTCGAAATGGTCGTTCACGACTTCTCATTTCCATCCCTCATTGTAAACCGCCCGTTCATGCGCAGCCTGTGAGCATGACCCTTCTTCAGTCCTCGCGCTTGTCGGACTCATTCAAGTACTTGACCACGAGGACGCAGCGGCCGTCGCGGGCGACGCGGGCGTAGGCGTCGCGGACGGCGTCGAAGACCCGTTGCATCTCGCCACTGATGACAGTGCTCAAGGTCCCGATGTAAACCTTCAGGTCATCGCGTTCGAGCGCTTCGACAAACTCGTAGATCGGTTTGGCGATATCCTGCTGTTCGAGGGGGTAGAGGCTCAGCTCGGCCTGGATCTGCGGGGAATTCATCGGATCGTCCTTCCAATGAGATGGTCGTGATCGATTCGAGCGGTTCTGCCGTCCCTGACGGGACTGGGCGTGGCGTGAGAGCTCTGCCGATATTATAGGACGGGCCGGGTGAAACCGCCCTGCTCGCCCGCCAGGGGGCGGTTTTCGCTCCGATTTTTTCGATACCGATTATACCGATATCAATTCAGTCCGGGCGGCGGGCCGGGTCAATCGCCCCGCGCGATGGGCATGCGCCGGCCGGTGTCGAAGGCCTTGGCGGTCACCTTGAGCAGCGGCGCGGCCTGCTGGCGCTTGAATTCGCTGCGGTCGATCATCCGGAGCACGCGGCGTACCAACTGGGCGTCGTGGCCGGCGGCGATGATCTCCTCGGGGCCCTCGCGCCGTTCGACATAGGCCTCGATGATCGGATCCAGGAGGTCATATTCGGGCAGCGAATCGCTGTCCTTCTGATTGGGACGCAGTTCGGCCGAGGGAGGTTTGGTCAGCGTCGACTCGGGGATCCGCGCCCCGCGCCGGTTGAGCCAGCGCGACAGGCGGAAGACCTTCGTCTTGAGCACGTCGCCCAGGACGCACAGGCCGCCGCTCATGTCGCCGTAGAGCGTGCAGTAGCCGACGGCCATCTCGGATTTGTTGCCGGTGGAGAGCAGGAGCCAGCCGAACTTGTTGCTGAGCGCCATCAGCAGGTTGCCGCGAGTGCGGGCCTGGAGGTTCTCCTCGGCCAGGCCGAAGGGCGTGCCGGCGAAGAGCGGTTCGAGCTGGGCCAGATAGGCCTGATAGATCGGCTCGATGGCGAGGGTGTGGAAGTCGATCGCGAGGTTGTCGGCGAGGCGGCGGGCATCGTCGCGGCTGTGCCGGCTGCTGAAGCGCGAGGGCATGGCCACGCCGGTGACGCGCGCGGGGCCGAGGGCGTCGGCGGCCAGCACGGCGGTCAGGGCGGAATCGATCCCGCCGGACAGACCGAGCAGGACGCGCTCGAAGCCGCACTTGGCGACGTAGTCGTGGATTCCCAGCTTGAGCGCGCCGTAGAGCGCTGATTCCTCGTGTTCCGGGTCGGGCTCGCGCCCCTCGCCCGGGGCGTCGCTGTCCCACAGCAGGAGGGCTTCCTCGAACTGGGGGGCTTGGGCGACGACGCGGCCCTCGGCGTTCCAGACGTTGCTGCCGCCGTCGAAGATGAGGTTGTCGTTGCCGCCGACGACGTTGACGTGGATCAGCGGCTTGCCCCAGCGCCGGGCCGCCGCCCGGTACATCGCGGCCTTGACCTGGACCTTGCCCAGAGTGAAGGGCGAGGCGGCGATGTGGATCATCAGATCGACGCCCTGGCCGGCCAGTTCGGCGAGCGGATCGCGGTGGTAGATGCGGCGATTGAGCAATTCGTAGAGGGTCTGGCTCCAGAAGTCCTCGCAGATCGTGATGGCGAGTCGCCGGCCGCGGAACTCGGCGACGCACACCTCGTGCGCGGGCTCGAAGTAGCGGGCTTCGTCGAAGACATCGTAGGTCGGCAGGAGCGATTTGAAATGGCGCGAGCGGACGGCGCCGGCATCGATCAGCGCCGCGGCGTTGTAGATCCCCTTGCCATGGGTTTCGCCGGCGTCGCGGGCGGAATGGACGTAGCCGACGATGGCGCCCGGGCCGGTCATCTCGGCGGCCAGCCGGTCGAGACCCTCCATCGCGCGGCGCAGGAAGCAGGGCAGGTCGAGCAGGTCCTTGGGGGGATAGCCGGTCAGCGCCAGTTCGGGATAGACGACGAGGTCGGCGCCGAGGTCGGCGGCGCGGCGGTAGGCGTCGAGAATCAGGCGCCGGTTGGCATCGAGGGCGCCGACGGTCGGATTGATCTGGGCCAGGGCGATGCGCATCTCCCGCTCCGCGGTTCGGGTCGGTCGTTCGCCCAACAGGTTACGCCAGGCGGGCTGACGCTGTGAATTGGGAAAGAACGGGTTAAGGCGTTGACAGGAAGGGAGAGGGTATCGACTATAGAAGACTTGCCAACCGGCCGGAAAGATGACGGACCGGGCGGAGCGAACAGACCCCGCGTCAGACCGGCATACGCGACGGCGCCAACTCCCCCAGAGGTGCGCGGATGGACCTGGATGTGATTCGCGAGCTGATTCAACTGATGAAAGAGCATCAGATTGCCGAGCTGGACTGGCAGCGCGAGGGAAACCATATCCGCCTGAAGTCGGCCGCGGTTGCCGGCCCGCCGGCGCCGCTGCCGGCGGCGCAACCGCTGGCGCTGCCCCCCGCGACGCAGGCGGAGGGCGCGCCGGACGCGGGAACGGCCGGGGAGGCGCCGCGCGAGGAAGGGATCGTCATCACCAGCCCGATCGTCGGGATGTTCTACCGGTCGCCCTCGCCGGAGAAACCGCCGTTCGTGGAGATCGGCGACGCCGTCGATGAAAACACGGTGTTGTGCATCATCGAGGCGATGAAGGTGATGAACGAGATCAAGGCCGAGGCGGTGGGGACGGTGCAACGGATTCTGGTCGAAAACGGCCAACCGGTCGAGTACGGTCAACCGCTGTTCGTGCTGACGCCGCCGGGCGCGTGAGGTTCGCGGACCGGCCGGCCGCCCGCCGCTCCCATCCCCCGCAGCAGTCGCGAGGCCCATGTTCCAGAAGATCCTGATTGCCAACCGAGGAGAGATTGCCCTGCGGATCATCCGCGCGTGCCGCGAGCTGGGCATCAAGACGGTCGCCGTGTACACGGAGGTCGACCGCGATTCGCTGCACGTGCGCTATGCCGACGAGGACGTGTGCATCGGCCCGGGGACGGCCGACGCGTATCGCAATGCGCCGCAGATCATCTCGGCGGCCGAGATCACCGACGCCGACGCGATCCATCCGGGCTACGGCTTTCTGGCGGAGAACGCCGATTTCGCCGAGATCTGCGAGCAGTGCCGGATCAAGTTCATCGGGCCCTCGGCCAAGGCGATCCGGATGATGGGAGACAAGGCGGCGGCGCGCAAGGCGATGATGAAGGCGGGCGTGCCGGTGACCCCGGGGAGCAAGGACGCGGTCTCGGGGCTGGAGGAAGCGATCCAAGTGGCCCACGAGATCGGCTACCCGGTGATGCTGAAGGCGGCGGCGGGGGGCGGCGGCCGCGGGATGCGCGTCGCGCATACCGACGTGGCCCTGGCCGGGGCGCTGGCGACGGCGCAGGCCGAGGCGCGCGCCGCGTTCGGCAGCGGCGAGGTGTACCTGGAAAAGCTCGTCATGCGCCCCAAGCATGTTGAGATTCAGATCCTGGCCGATTCCCATGGCCGGGTGATCCACCTGGGCGAACGCGACTGCTCGATCCAGCGCCGGCATCAGAAGCTGGTGGAGGAGAGCCCGTGCCCGACGCTGGACGACAAGCTGCGGCGCGACATGGGGGCGGCCGCGATCAAGGCGGCGCGCGCGGCGCGCTACGAGGGGGCCGGGACCGTCGAGTTTCTGCTGGAGGACCGCAAGTTTTACTTCATGGAGATGAACACGCGGATCCAGGTGGAGCACCCCGTGACGGAGGAGCTGACGGGGATTGACCTGATCAAGGAACAGATCCGCATCGCCAGCGGGGAGAAGCTGGGCTACCGGCAGAAGGACATTGAGTTCCGCGGCCACGTGATCGAGTTCCGGATCAATGCCGAGGACCCGGACTATAATTTTGCGCCCAACCCGGGCAAACTGACGACGTTTCACGTTCCGGGGGGCCCGGGTGTCCGGATCGATTCGCACGCCTACAGCGAATACGTGATCCCGCCGCACTACGACTCAATGATCGCCAAGCTGATCGTCAAGGGGAAGAACCGCGCCGAGGCGGTGCGGCGGGCCAACCGGGCGCTCGATGAGTTTGTGGTTGAAGGGATCCGGACGACGATCCCGTTCTTCCTGAAGATCCTGCGCAACGAACGCTTCCTTTCGGGCGATTACACCACGGCGTTCGTCGAAGAGTTCTACGAGTAACTCGCCCGCTTGTTCCCCAACACCTGGGCATAGACCTCCATGACGCGGTGCGCCATGAGCGTGTCGCTGTATTCGCTGAGGGCGCGGTCGCGGCCGGCCGAGCCCATGCGCTTGCGCAGCTCGGCGTCGCCGAGGAGGTGATTGAGCGCGTGGCGCAGGGCCTTGACATCGCCCGGCAGCACGACCAGACCGGTGACGCCGTCGCGATTGACCTCCGGCACGCCGGTCGGCAGGTCGGTGGAGATGACGGGCAGCTCGCAGAGCATCGCTTCGATCTGGCACAGGCCGAAGGCCTCCGAACGCTGGTGGGAGGGAAGGACCAGGACGGCGGCGGCGTGCAGCAGGGCGACGGCATCCTCATGGGAGACGGCCCCCAGAAAGTGAACGCGGTCGGCGATGCCCAGGTTGCGGGCGAGGGCTTCCAGGTGGGAACGCATCGGACCGGCGCCGGCGATAAGCAGGCGGCGGCGGGGCAATCCCGCCAGGGCTTCGAGCAGGAACGGGAGGCCCTTGTAGCGGCGCAGACAGCCCAGAAACAGGATGAAGTCGCCATGGCGGTCGCGCAGGTCGACGGCGCGCTTGGCGGTGACCAGCGAGAGCGAGTAGGCGTCGGTGGGCAGACCGAGCGGGACCACGCGACACCGGGTGCGATGGGGCTGGAGCTCGACCGAGGTCTCAAGATAGCGCTGACTGGTCGGCATGATGACCTGCATGCGCCGGAGGAAGCGTTGCAGGAGGGGACGTCAGGCGCGCAGCGTAAGGCGCTGGCGGACGATGTCGCTGTGGTAGGTGGCGACGGCGGGGGTGTCGAGGCCGGAGAGGAGGAAGGCCAGTTCGCCGGTCGGGTGCGGGACGTGGAAATGGAACAGATCGGCGTTGGCGCGGCGCAGGGCAGTGAGAAAACCGGGCGCCAGCGGCGTGGAGAGCAGGCGGCCGCAGGAGGCGACTTCGCGAACGCGGACACCGTCGGCCAGGTTGCGTTCGCCGCCGGCGAAGGACGGGGCCGCGACGATGATTTCGACCTGAAAGCGCTCGTCGCGCGCCGTGAGGCAGGCGAGCCGCTCGATCGTCCGTTCGATCCCCCCCTGGACGGGGGGGTAGACGTCCTTGTAAACGTGAATGATGCGCAATCTGCGGCTCATGGGCAGGGATTCCAAAAACAAATGCCCGGCAGAGCGGCTAAACTCTGCCGGGCCAGAGGTTGGACCAGGTCTTCAGGCAGTGAGCGCGCGGAAGGCGCGCCCGGTTGCGGCGCCTGAAGCCGGGGTCTTAGTACTTAGGCCATCCCGTATGGACCACGATGACAGCCCGGCGATTCTGGGCCTTGTCCTCGGAGACGGGGTGGTAGTACGAGTAGGTCGAGGCGGCGATCTTCTTCTCATCGACGCCCTTGTCGACCAGGTAACGCAGGACGGCCATGGCGCGTCCGGCGCCCAGATCCCAGTTATCCTTCCACAGGTTGGCGCTGTAGCGGATCGGGTCGGAATCGGTGTGGCCCTCGATCATGATGAACTCGTTTTCACCGAGATCGCGCAGCTTGGTGGCGGCGTCATCCAGGGCCTGCTTGCCGCGGGCGCTGAGGCGGGCGCTGCCCGGCTCAAACAGCATGTCGGCCAGCAGAGTCATTTCCAGACGCGCGCCCTTGCAATTGGCCAGCTCTTCCTGAAGCTGGGCAATGGTGCGTTCCAGATCGGCGATGCGGCGGTTGG
>MVZB01000073.1 GCA_002068205.1 candidate division BRC1 bacterium ADurb.BinA292 | reverse complement strand
TCCGAAACGCGGGCGGCCGGCGACGGATTCGCTCGGCGTTGGCACGGGTCCGGCCGCCCGCCGGCGCCCCGACCCCGCTCGAAATCCAGATCGAAACCATCAGCAAAATCTATCCCGTGTTCAACAGGCGGCAGCTTCTGCACCTGATCCCGTCGCGCGAATATGCCTGGGGCAGCCGGCCGCCGATGGGCAACCGCGCGCTGGACAGCGTGTCGCTGACGATCCGCGGCGGCATGTTCGGCCTGCTCGGCCCCAACGGCGCGGGCAAATCAACCCTGATGCAGATCCTGGCCGGGCTGGTTGAGCCGACCTACGGCAACGCGCGGGTCGGCGGGCTGGATCTGCGCCGCGACCGCGACGCGCTGCGCGGCCTGATCAGCTACCTGCCGCAGAATTTCGGCGTCTACCCGCGGCTTACGCTCAACCAATACCTCAACTTCTTCGCCGCGCTGCATGGCCTGCGCGACGACGCGCGGCGGCGCCGGCGGATCGACGAGGTGGCGGAGATGGTGGGCCTCGGCGCGGTGCGCGACAAGCCGCTGGGCCGGCTGTCGGGTGGGATGCGCCAGCGCGCCGGCATCGCCCAGATGCTGCTTGACCCGCGCCCGATCATGATCGTGGATGAACCGACGGCCGGGCTCGATCCGGTCGAACGCGTCCGGTTCCGGCTGCTGCTGAGCGAGCTCGCCCGCGACCGGATCGTCATTCTCTCCACGCACATCGTCGACGACATCACCAGCAGTTGTCGCGAGATCGCCATCCTGAATTTCGGCCATGTCGTGTATCAGGGAGATCTGGATGGGGTGCTGACGCGCGCCGCCGGACGCGTCTGGGACCTGCACCTGCCCCATCACGCGCCACAACCGATGCCCAATCGCCATGTGCTCTACAAGAAGCATGTCGGCGACCAGATTCTGTATCATTACTTCGCGATCGAGCCGATTCCCGGCTCCGCCGCCGCGCCGCCGAATTTCGAGGACGCCTACGTCGCTCTGCTGCTGGAGCATGAGCTGAGTCTGAAGGATCGAAAAATGAGCGAGCGGGACGGGGCGGCCGGCGGCGACCGGGCCAGCCGGCCGGCGATCCGTTCGCTGATTCAACGACCGACGTAGGGGCATTTTCGCCCGTCAAGTGCGGGCGGGCGGCCGCTTCCCATCCGCCGCCGAGTGCTGTAAATTCGATGGCGGGGGGTGCGGATAAGTCCGACCCAAAGCACCGAAAACACGCGAGAGATGGGAGATAAACGCGCCATGCTGTCGATCTATCACAATCCGCGCTGCTCCAAGAGCCGCGAGACGCTGCGCCTGCTGCGCGATGAGGGTCATGACCCGCGGGTAATCGAATACCTCAAGGAGCCGCCGACGGCGGCGCAGCTTCGTGAGATTGTGCGCATGCTGGGCGGCGGCGCCCATCGGATCGTCCGGTCGAAGGAACCGGCCTACGCCGCGGCGGGTCTTTCGCGCGACAGCACCGACGAGGAAATCATCCGCGCGATCGTTGAAAACCCGATCCTGCTTGAACGACCGATTGTCATCAACGGCGGAAAGGCGGCGCTGGGCCGACCGCCGGAACAAGTATTGGAAATCCTGTAGCGGACCGAGGAGGCGCCAGGAGACAGAGGAATTCGACGTTGTTCACTGTGAATTTCGTCGTTCGCCTGGCCGGTCGTATTCTTCCGCTGTCTTGTCGGCCGAACGTTTTTTCACTTCCTCGGCTGAACGGCGCAGGCCGATCGGCGCCCATTGCCAACAGATAAACCCAATAAAACCCCCGCCGACGAACAGAACAAGAAACAGCATCAGCCCGAACGCGACGGCGGTGGCCGGCGACTGCGGTTCGGCCAGACGGGCGAGGAAAAATATGAGGCACGCCTCGCGCGTCCCCAGACCCGAAATGGAAATCGGCACAAAGCTGATGAAATTGGTCGCCGCCATGAGCAGAACCATGTCCACGGCGCCGGGATAAAACCCCAGGGCCCATGCGCAGCAATAGCATTGCAGAAAGAACACGGCGTAGGCGGCGATGGTCAGCGCGACGCATTCGGCGATCCGCGCCGGACCGAGCACGGCCAGCCCGGTGGCGAATTGATCCGCTTTCTCCTGAATCAATGCCTTGCGCGAGGCCAGCAAGCCCAAACCCGAAAGATACCCGCCGAGCCGCCGCACCACCGGTTCGTTGAGAAAGAGGAGCGGCGCGAAAACCAGCGCGCAAAGGCCAATGAAAATCGGCCACGAGATCGACGACCCGACCAGGCCGAACCGGATAATGCCGAGCGCGCCGAGACTCATCAGCAGATACAAATCAAACAGGCGGTCGAGAATAACGCTGGAAAACGCGGCGGCGAGGGGCACGCCATAGTCGTGGCGCAAGGTGAAGGCCTTCGCCATTTCGCCCAAACGCCCCGGGGTCAAAAATCCCACCAGCAGACTGCCGAAATAGGAGAGGACGGCGTTCCGATAGGGAAGGGGGATTCCCTGCCAGCGGACGATCCGCTGCCAGCGCAGCGCCTTCAGTCCGAGCTGCGGGAAATTGAGCACCCAGCCGAAGAGCAGCCACCACGGGTTGCCCGCGCGCGCGGCGCGCCAGAGCCGATCGGGCCCGGCCCAGAAAATGAGCAGGATCAGCAGCAGCGGCCCGATCCAGCGGAGCCAGCGCAGGGAACGTGAAACCGGCCCCGCCATGACGGCCTCTTATTCCAATGACAATGCGACGGCGGCCGGACCGTCCGGAACGGGCCGGATTGTGCGCCGGATCGTCAGGCCTCCCCTGCGGTTCAGCCGCGCAATGACCTCCGGCGGCGCCTCCCAGCCGTCGATCTCCAGTTCCTGCGGCTGAAAATAGCGCGACTGCGGGACATAACGCACCGGCATTTCATCGCCGATCCAGAGCCGCCGCACGCGGCAATTCTCCAGCGCCACGGTGTCGGTCAGTTCCAGTTCGTCGCCGCTGATCTGGATGACCCGGCGAAATCGGAGCGGCATCGCCTGCGCCCGCGTCATCAGCAGCCGCCGGATCAGCCCCTTGGTCTGATAGGCGACCCGCGTATTCCAGCCGAAGGCCAGCATAAAGACCCGGAACAGAATAAAAGTATACGGATTAAAATATTTGGTCGGAATCCGGTGGCTGATGCCGACGATCTCCAACCGGTTGCGTTCGGCTTTCACCTGATAGGCCGGGTCGATCCACTGCGAGGTGACGAGGCGACCGTCGTCGAGCCGAGCCACGATGCCGCAATCATTAAAAATAAGTTTCCGGCGTTGGACGTCGAATTGTTTCGCGACGCCCCCCTTGGCCAGATTGACCACCAAGTAGGTACGCTCCGTCCGGCGCATGAAAAACCGGCCGCGCGGATAATATTCCTCGCGGGGAACTGTTTCCCACGGCAACTTCGGCCGGTCAGCGGGCGTGTACGGCCGCTCCTGACAGTCGACATAACTTAACAGAAATTCGGGAACGCGATATTGGTAATACCGGTCGCCCTGAATCTCGGGAGGAACCAGCGCGCCGGTGCGCAGCCCCTCGAGCATGTGATCGGCCACGGCGCCCGCCAGCGGGATTTCGCGCGCGAGCAACTCGAACCCGTGCGGATAGAAGTGCAGCGTCTGCCGGCTGCCGATCGTGCCGGCATAGTGGCCATTGGGGTAGGCGAACCAGGCGCAGAATTCCACCGCGCGGCGCAGGACGTCGATCATCCGTTCGTCTCGCGCGACGCGCGGCGCCTCGCCCCGGTGTTTCCAGATTTTCGCCAGAAAGCTGACCGTCGCCGAAAGATAACCCGGGTCGGCGCCGTCATACTCCAGGCACCAGCCTTCCGGGTCGCAATAGGAATAGAACTCCTCGAGTTTAGCCTCGTAACCGTCCCATAATTCGCTCGTTCCGAGGAGCCGGGCGGCTTCGAACACGGGCAGCACGGCCATGGCGTGATGATTGGCCAGCACGCCCGGCTCATCCCAGCGCGCCAGGTAGCGGCCGGCCTTTTCACACGCCTCGAAAAATCGCGCCTTTAATTTTTCCGGAAACGCATCGCCCAGCAGCCGATATGAATCGATCATCGCATAAAGCAGGAATCCCGTCGGCCCCGCCCAGCCCCGTTCATTGGGATAAAATTCATCGAACGAGCCGTCGCGCTTCTGGATTTTCATCCAGTATTCCATCCCGGCAATGGTCCAGCGCAGGGTCTTTTCGTTTTGATAATAGATATTGCCCGGCATCGGATGGCGCCAGGCCAGCGCCAGCGCGTGCAGGCCGAACTGCAGAATGGCATTGGGGAAATCGGTCGAACGGCAGAGCCAGAACTCCCGGTCGCAGCAGCCGTAGGTGGGCGAAAAGGGGTTGCGATCCTCGAGCGACAATAGCCGCGGGACCTGCGCCAGCGCCTTGGCCGCATAGATTTCGCGCGGAGGCATGGGGTTTTCCGTCATGGCAGTCGTTTCGTGACCAGATCGGCCAGCGCGCCGATCGCCAGCATCTGCAATCCGGTGACGAACAGCACCGTCGTGGTCACGTCCATGAATTCGCCCGACAGCTTGCTGGCCAGGCCGACGATGATGCTGGCCAGCAGCAGCAGCAGGCTCAGCGGAACGAACACCTTGAGCGGATCGAAATAGAGCACGGTGCGCAGGATCAATTGCACGAAGGAAAGGGTGTCGCGCACGGGCCGGATCTTGGAGCGGCCGATCCGGCGGCGGTATTCAATCGGCACGTGCCGGACGGCGTACCCGTTGGTCAGCGCGGCCAGCGTGATCGTCGTCGTCAGCGAAAAGCCGTCGGGATAAAGCGGTTCGAACCGCTCCCACAGGTCGCGGCGGATGACGCGCAGACCCGAGTTCAGATCGGGAATGCGCGCGCCGGTCAGGTAATTGGCCAGCTGATTGAGGATCCATTTGGCGGGCCGGCGCGCCGCGGGGATCCGCGCGTTGCGTCCGCGGCGCGCCCCCACGACCATTGCGCAATCGCCGCGCTCGCGCATCAGCCGCGGCAGGTCGCCCACCGGATACGTGCCGTCGGCATCGATGATCGCCAGCCACGGGTGGCGGGCCGCGCGCGCGCCGGTCTTGAGCGCGGCGCCGTAGCCGCGATTGTGTTCCAGCCGGATCAGCCGGCATTTCGCCGGGTCAACGCGCTCGGCGGAGCGGTCGGTCGATCCGTCGTCGATGACGATAATCTCGAAATCGGCGCCGGTCTCGGCCAGCGTCTGGCGAAGCTGGTCGACCGTCGGCGCAATCGAGTCCTCTTCGTTATGACAGGGAACGAGAACGCTGAGCGGCGGCGGCGCATCCATCGGCGGGACCTGGCTCCGGACGGATCGTGACGCGGACGGATGATGACGCCCGGCGGGACTTCGTGCGGAGTCTAGTCGATGCCCCCCGCGCCGTCAAGAAACCGGGCGGGCGACTGATTTCGCCGCGCCCGTGTTGCGCTGCCTAATTGAGGCTGGATTTCGAACCATCCCCGCGAAACGGCCGACGTCCCAGGCAACCCAAACGCGGCGGCCACCGCTGGAATTTCCGGCCGTTCTTCTCTATAGTCAATGGCGGGTGCCGGAGCGATTCGCCTCCCCTCGCCCAGATTTAAGCCCACCCGCGAGGAGTCGAGCCATGCCACGGAAGATTGCGCGCCGCCTGTGCCTGCTGCTGGTCGGCGTTGTCCCCATGATCTCTCCCGCCGCCGATCCATTTTACGAGAGCAGCGGCGGCGAGACTCCCCCGCCCCCGGCGAGCGAGCTTCGCTGGTGGAAGGGGAACCTGCATACCCATACGCTCTGGAGCGACGGCGAGGAATACCCCGAAATGATCGTCGATTGGTACAAGCGCAACGGCTATCAGTTCCTCGCGCTGTCGGATCACAACGTTTTCGCCGAATCGGAGAACTTCTGGATCGAGCTCGCGCGCAGGCCGGCCGCCGCACACCATTTCCCGGGCTATCTCGCCCGCTTCGGCAAGGATTGGGTCGAGACCGACGCGGCCGACGACGCCAGCACGTTTTCGCGCGTCCGCCTCAAGCCGCTGCATGAATTCCGCGCGCTCTTCGAGGAGCCGGGCCGATTCCTGCTGATCAACAGCGAGGAGATCACCGACCGTTCCGGCACCGGCAAATCGGTCCATATGAACGCCCACAATCTGAACGAGGTGATCCCTCCGCAGGGCGGGGCGACCGTCCGGGAAACGATCCAGAACAACCTGAACGCGGTCAAGTCGCAGAGCGAACGGATCGGCCGCGACATCCTGCCCCACCTGAATCACCCCAACTGGGAGTGGGGGGTGACGGCCGAGGACCTCGCCTACGTCACCGATGAACGCTTCTTCGAGGTGTTCAACGGCGTGCTGGGCGTGCACAACGAGGGGGATGAGCTGCATGCCGACACCGACCGGATCTGGGACATCATCAACACGATTCGCATCGCCGAGCTGAACGCGCCGCCGATCTTCGGCCTGGCCGTGGATGATGCGCACCACTACCACGACACCGCGTTCCACAACCACCTGCCGGGCCGGGGCTGGATCTTCGTGCGCAGCCGCTACCTGACGCCCGAGCACATCATCCGGGCGCTGCGCGCGGGCGATTTCTATGCCTCCAGCGGTGTCACGCTGCGCGATTTCCAGTTTGATGGGGAAACCTACCAGCTCGAAATCGAGCCCGAGGAGGGGGTCACCTACGTGACCGAGTTCTTCGGGACGCGCCAGGGCTTCGACCCCGCCAGCGAGCCGGTGTTCGATGCCGCGGGGGTCGAACTGACGCACCGTTACAGCCCCGATGTCGGCGAGGTGCTGCAGCGCTCCGAGGGGACCCGTGCCAGCTACCGGCTGACGGGCGACGAGCTCTACGTCCGGGCGCGCGTCACCGCCTCGGTGCCGATCAAGTATCCCTACAGCGATCCCCCCGCCCCGCGCCGGGCATGGACGCAGCCGGTGCAGCCCCCGGCCCGGCCCGCGAATTAAACGACGCAAAGAACACAGGCGACGCAAGAGATTCTTCCTGCGTCCTGCTGTCCATGGTTCTTCCCACACCTGACCGCCGGGTTGCCCGCGGCCCTGTATCCACTTTTCCTTTGTGTACCCGGCCGCGCTGCATTAGAACTAGAGTCGACACATCGGCGTGCCGTTGCTGACCCCGATCCCGTTGCGGCCCAGTTCCCCGGGCCACCCTCCAGTTGCCGAAGGAGACTGCCGATCATGTCGAAGTGGTCCGCCCTGCCCTGCCTGTCGCTGTTATCCGTGGCCATCCTCGCTCCCCCTCCGGCCGCGGCCGCGCCGCGCCCGCTGGACCGATTCTTCGGCGACCGAAACAATTTGCTCACCGAGCGGGTTGAGATCGAGGGAATCGTCCTGCCGCTGCGGGAGCAACCGCCCCAGCCGGTGGAGGTGGCCCAGGCCGCCGGCCTGCTTCCCCCCGCCGCCATCGGCCAAACGCCGATTGTCTGTCTGCTCGATTTTCAGTCCGAGACCCTCAGCAGCGACGAGCAGGAAGCCCTGTCGCAAGCCGTCTGGGCGCGCCTGCGCCAGTTGGCGGGGCTGCGGCTCCTCCCGCGCGAGGACACCCATCGCTGGCTCATCAGTCATGACCTCCACCCGTTGATGCCCTATGGCGACCGCGTCCCGCTGAACGAGGTCGCCGCGGCGTTGCGGGCCGATTACCTCGTGACGGGTCACGTCGACCAGGTCCAGGGGATCTACACGATCGATTATTCGGTCTTCTCCGCGCGCACGGGGGCTCCGCTCGTGCAGGATGCGCGGCATCAGCGGGCCACGATCGACGAGATGGTGTCCTACTTCGGCGGCCTGGCCAACGAGATGCGCCAGGTGATCGTGAAGGACGCCACCGGCGTCGAGGTGGCGTCGGTGACGGCGTTTCACGCTCCGCCCCCCGAGGAAGTCGCCGCGGCGCCGGCCCAGGCGGTCCCGGTCGATCACAAGCAGGCGCCCGCCAGCAGCGGCAAGACCCGGCTGCGCGGCGGCGAGGTCGTGCTGGAGGCCCCGGAGCACCCGGCGCCGGCCCCCGCGCGGCGCGCCGAACCGCCCGCGCCGGCCGACCCGCGCCCGATGGAACCGCTGGCGACCGAAATCGTCGAGCCGGCAACGGAACCGGCGCCGGCCCCCGCCGAGCGGTCCGAACCCCCGGCGCCAGCCGACGAAGCGCCTCAAATGGATGAGGAGATCCCGCCGGCGCCCGAAACGGCCGCCACCCCCGCGGTCGAATCCACGCCGGCGGCGGCTGAACCGGAGCCGGAGCCCGAAGTACAAGCCGTAGAGGAGCCGACGGCCCCGGTCCGGCCCGCCGCCGAGAAGGATGCCAGCGCCGACCCGGCACGCGCGGAACAACTCTACGAGGAAGCGCTCGCCCTGAGCGGCGACGACCAGGCCGAGCAGCGCCTTGAAAAGATCCGCCAGGCCGCCGAACTCGATCCCACCAATCCGACCTATCATCAGATTCTGGCCAATGAATACCACCGCGCCGGACAGTTCCAGAAGGTGATCGAACACTGCGACAAGGCGCTGGCGCTCGCGCCCAATGATTCGATGGTGCTGACCATCAAGGCCTCGGCGCTCTTCTCGCTGGGACGGTTTCAGGAGGCGGCCGCGATCAACAAGGCAGCGATCGAAGCCAAGCCGGACAACCTCTATGCCCGCTACAATTATGCGCTGACGCTCGACGAGCTGGATTCCACCGATGAGCTGGCCGCCTGGCGCGAATACCTGCAGCACGCCGCCGACGACCCGACGCACAATCGGCTCAAGCTGGTCGACCACGCCCGCGAGCGCGTCCGCCAGCTTGAACCGTGATGCCTCCTCGGCCCTTCACGGGCTCTTGTGTCTGTCCCAGCCCCCGCACCGCCTGAACCGGCCAACTGAATGATTGCAAACCGCGGCGGCGTCCGTTAGAAGATGGTGTCTTCCTCTGCCGTCCTCCGGCCGCATCGATCCGGCCGGGGCGGCGACCCTCCACGAGCCCCGCCGGTCATGATCTGTCCCTATTGCCAGACCGAAAACCGCGACGACCAGGAAACCTGCTACTATTGCCACAAAGACATCAGCATGCTGCGGCTGATCGTCAACAAGGCCAAGCATCATTACAATCTGGCCCTCGAACACGCCGAACGCGACCGGGTCGACGAGGCGATCACCGAGCTGAAGAACGCCCTGGACCTGGACGCCTCGCTGGTCAACGCCCGCGTCGTGCTGGGAACGCTTTACGCCCGCAAGGAGCAGTTCGAGGACGCGCGCCAGGCCTGGGAGCAGGCCCTCGACAGCGACTACCGCTTCCGCAAGGCGCACGATTACCTGCACAAGGCCGGCCAGGCGGAATACGTTTTCCCGGGGATGAAGCGGCTGCAGAAGGTCAATCTGTGGCTGCTGGCGACGTCGGCGACGCTGGCCCTGGTCCTCGTCATCCTGATCATCATCCTTGCCCTCCCCGACCGCGAACGCCCGCAACTGGTGCGCGCCCTGGGCATCGCGCGCAACGATCCGCTGGTGTCGGCCGCGACGGTCGAGGAACTCGCCGCGCTCTCGGCCGACGAGGATACGCCCCCGGCGATCGTCGATTACGCGCGCAACATGCGGGTCCACATCGAGCGGGCATGGGAGGAGGATCTGGCGATCGCCCGGTCGGCGCTCGAACACGACGCCCCGCTCGTGACGCTCGAGGCGCTCAACAATCTGCTGTCGAAAGACCCCAACCAGACGGCGCGGACCGCCGCCGAGGAGCTCTACGCCGAGGCGGGCGCCCGCGTGGCCGATGAACTGCGCCGCGCCAGCGAGGCGTTCCGCACCAACCAGTTGCCCTACGACACCTTCCTGGGCCGGGCCGAACGCGTGTTGGAACTGCTGCCCGCCGGCGCCGCCGCGGATCAGATCACCTCGCTGACGCTCGAAATCAAGCAGACCCACCTGGAGCGCATGCTGGAGCAGGCGCGCGCGGCCGTCGCCGATGGGACGCTCAACGAGGCGATCGCGCTGGTCCAGGAATGGCGCCGCAATTATCCGGAACACGTCGCGCCGCTGGAGGAAGTCCTCGATCAGCGGATGGTGACGCGCACCGCAATGGTCGAAGTGCAGATCGAGGGGTTGATCGAGTCGGGGCAGTTTGATGAGGCTTCGAGGGTGCTCGCGGACCTAGGATCGCTGTACAAACACGCCGGGCGCCCCGCGCCGGAGGAAGTGCTGGCCGGTCTGCGCGACGCCATCGGCCAGGCGCGCATGGCGGCCGCCCGGTCCGCCGCCGAGCAGGCCTTCGCCGAGCAGCGCTGGGAGGATTTCCTCGAATTGACGCGCCGGCCGACCGACCTGGCCGCGGATGAGGCCGGCCTGGCCGCCCTCGGCGAGCAGCGCGCACGCGCGTTGCAGGAGGTCGCCCGCGGACGCTGGCGCTGGTTCGACGAGCGCAAACTGGCCTTCCAGAGCCTCTCGATTACCACCGAGGAGGCCGCCCAGGCGATCCAGTGGTACGGCCCGGTGATGGAGGCGCTGCCGCCCGACCTGACCTGGGCGCGCGGGCCGCTGACGTTCTATACCGCCGCGGCGCGGCTCAAACTGGGCGATCCGCAGGAGGCGCGCAAGCTCCTCGCGCGGGTCCACAGCGACTTCGACGATTCGTATGTGGTCGATCTCGTCAATCAGTTCCAGGAAACGTTCGCCCGGGAACTGGGGCTGGCCGAGGAGCAGCCCGCGCCGGCCGCGTCGGACGAGCCGACCACCGGCGCTGCGACGCCGCCGCCCGCCGCCGAGGCCACGCCGGCCGCCGACGAGGAAGCCCCCGCCCCCGCCGAGAAGGCTTCGCCCGCAAGCTGAAGCTTCGGCGGTTTGGTTTCGTCCTTTGAAGATTCGGCTCTCGTCCCTCGTCCTCGGCTCTCGAAATACGTCGATGAATGCCTTTAGGACCGCGGCATGGGCATCGCATCGTTGGATCTTCCTTAAGCCCCTCATGTCTCTTTCCTGAACACCGAGCGACAACGAACCATGGCCCGCCTGAACTCCCGCACCGACCCGGTCGCCCATGGGCTCGCCCTGCTGTTGCTGATCCTGCTGCTGGGTCTGCTGATCTGGCCGATCGTCAGCGTGGTGCGCGCGGGGTTCGTCGATCGGGAGGGGCCGACGCTCTTCTATTTCGCGAGCATCTTCGATTTCTCGCGCGGCATCGCCGGCAACTACTACCTGGAGGGGCTGTGGAACGCGCTGCGGCTGGCGACGGTGACGACGCTGCTCTGCCTGGCCGTCGCCCTCCCGCTGGCCTGGCTGATGGCCAACCACGTCTTCGCCGGTCAGAAGATGCTGGCGACGCTGCTGCTCGTCCCGCTGATCCTGCCTCCATTCGTCGGAGCGCTCGGGTTGCGCCGGCTGCTGGCGCCCACCAACGGGCCGCTGGTGCTGCTGCTGCGCCGGTTCGGCCTGCTCGGCGATACCGAGACGCTCGACCTGCTCGCCGCGTCGCCCTTCCTCGCCACCGCGATCCTGATGACGCTGCACCTGTTCCCGATCGTGTTTCTGAACCTGCAGGCCGCGCTGGCCAACATCGACCCGGCGTTGGAGGAGGCGGCCCAGAACCTCGGCGCGCGCCCGTTGCACGTCTTCCGCCGCGTCACGCTCCCGCTGATCATGCCGGGGCTGTTCGCGGGCGCGACGATTTGCTTCATCTGGAGCTTCACCGAACTGGGCACGCCGCTGATGGTCGGCTTCCGCGACGTGGCGGCGGTGCAGGTCTTCGACGGCCTGACGCAGATCGAACAGAAACCAAAGGACGATGCGCAGAACAAGAAGGTCATCGGCGCCACCGCCGGCAAGGCCACCGTCTCACGCCAGGCGCGGCGGCTCGGGCCGCTGGCCACGCTGGCGGCGCTGGCAGCCGTGGGGCTGCTGATCTGCCTGGCCGCGTTGCCGCACCTCGGCGTGCTCTCCATCGCGTTCGCCGAGCGGTGGCCGGCGACGATCCTCCCCGCCGAGTGGACGTTTGAGTTCATGGGCCAGGTGCTGCGCCATCCGCTCACCGGGCCGAGCATCGCCAACAGCCTGAAGTATTCGGCGCTGGCGACGCTGCTCAACCTGACGCTGGGCGTGGCGATCGGCTGGATCGTCGTGCGCACGACGGTGCGCTGGCGCGGCGCGCTCGACGGCCTGGCGATGCTGCCGCTGGCCGTCCCCGGCCTCGTGATGGCGTTCGGTTACCTCTCCATCACACGCCGCGGCATGCCGCTGGCGTTTCTCAATCCGGATCTGGGCGACCCGACGGCGCTGCTGGTGATCGCCTACGCCGTGCGCCGCCTCCCCTACGTGGTGCGGTCGGTGGTCGCGGGCCTGCAGCAGACCTCCGAGACGCTGGAGGAGGCGGCCTGGAACCTGGGGGCCTCGCGGCTGCACACAATCCGGCGCATCACACTGCCGCTGATCATGGCCAATCTGATCGCCGGCGCGATTCTCGCCTTCAGCTTCGCCATGCTCGAGGTCTCCGACAGCCTGATCCTCGCCTTCCGGCAGCAGCATTTCCCGATCACCAAGGCGATCTATCAGCTCGCCGGCCGCCTCGGCGACGGCCCGTCAATGGCCTGCGCGCTCGGCGTCCTGGGGATGCTGCTGCTGACGATCACGCTGTTCGGCGCGTCGCGCCTGCTCGGCAGGAAACTCGGCGCGCTGTTCCGGTTCTGAGCCCCTGGGGATGCGGTGAGCGGGGTGAATCCCGGCGGTCGTCGCGGCCGTTCAGTGCAGGTCGCGGCCTTCGGCGGTCAGGGTCAATTGTGCGTGCTTGACCCCCTTGATGCAGCCGATCGCATCGGCCAGCCGGCGGATCTCCTCGCTCATGCCGCGCATCACCAGCACTTCCAGGCAGTTGTGATGATCCAGGTGAACGTGGAGCGTTGAGACGACCAGCTCGCCGAAATCGTGCTGCAGTTCGGTGATGCGGTCGCCGATGGCGCGCGTGTGGTGGTCGTAAATCAGCGTGAGCGTGGCGGCGGCGCGGCAGTTCGGCTCGGTCCATTGCTCGCGGATCAGCGCATCGCGCACCAGGTCCCGGATCGCCTCGGACCGATTGCGGTAGCCCTTGCGTTCGTTGCGGCTGTCGAACGCCTCGAGCAATTCGTGCGGCATCGTCACGGTGTAACGTTCCAGTTCCGACATGGGTTTCATGCCTCGCCCTCACTCAAGAATCGTCGCTCGTCCCTCGTCCTCGTCCTTACTCGAAAATTTGTCTCCGATTCCCGGGATCGTAAATCGGTTCTGCCGTCCCTACGGGACTCTGTCGCGATGGGGATCCCGGTTCCCATCGCGACAGAGTCCCGTAGG
>MVZB01000072.1 GCA_002068205.1 candidate division BRC1 bacterium ADurb.BinA292 | reverse complement strand
CCCCGCCCCTCAATTCAACGCCTTTCGGGTCCCCAACCCCCTCGCCTCGTCCCTCGTCCTCGGCTCTCGAAAACCCGTCCACCCCGTCCATCCCCCGTCACACCTCCGCCTCGCCGATCCCTTTCACCATCCGCACATGCGGGCCCACGGAGGGAATCTCGAACGGTCCCGAGACGACGCGCCACCCCTGTTTCTCGTAAAAACCGACCGCCGGCCGGCGGGCATTGCACCACAGCAACCGCACCCGCGTCCCCCCGGGCCCGGCCCGTTCCTCAACCAGCAGCGCTTCGGCCCGCGCCAGCAGCCGCGCGCCGACGCCCCGCCCGCGCCAGTCGGCGGCGACGGCCATGCCGCGGACCTGCCACGCCGGCGCCCCTTCCCACTCGCTCAGCATGGCCGACAGGCATCCGACGCACGTCCCCTGCCGGAACGCGCCGAAATGGCGCGTGGTCGGGTCGCGATCACCGGGAAACTCCCGCTCGCGACCCGTTCCACGAATCAATTCATCTTCGCGCAACTCGAGAATCTCGCCGAGGTCGGCCGGGCGGAATTCGATGGCGTCGAGCGCATCGGCGGTCATCGCATTCCACCCGGCCCCGCGCCTCAGCGGTAGGTCGTCCAGGATCCGCCGACCGCATTGCTCGCCAGATCCGGATAGAAGAACAACGGCTGCCCGCCCGCCTTGTTGGCCGAGACTTCCTGCGTGGTGTAGAAGCCGCCGTTGGGATTGAACGCCACCGCCTCCCCATCGTCCTCGGTCATCGTGCTGACGACGCACGGCTGGTACGTGAAGCCCGTGATGACTTCCTGCATCGTTTTGCCCGCGGGGATGGTGAACGTGAAGATCTCCGTGCTCGTGCGCACCGCGAATTGCGACCCGTCCTGATTGACGGCGCCGCCCGTGACCTGATTGTCGAAGTACAGCGTGTCGATCAGCTCAAGCGTCGCCTGCTGATTGTGCGTGTGCGGCGCCGCCGCCTTCCACACCCGCGACTTGCCGCCCCCCTTCTTCACGATGATGTAGAAGTCGAGCGTCGTCGGATCAAGCAGGAACGCCTCGGCATTGTCCGGTGCATCGGGGAACACCAGCGGGAAGTTCTCGAAGCTGGCGATGTTCTGTATCAGCGGCGGCGCCTGGCTGGAGCTGACCGCCGGTTCCTCGACCCGGTAGATGTTGATCTGCGCGCGCGTCTCGGCGTTGTCGCCGATGTCGGCAATGTAGAGATACGTCTTCTGCGCATCCGGGCCGGGACCGACCGCGAGGTCCTCCCAGTCGCCCGGCGCCAGGCCCGTGATCGTGAACGTCCCCAGGTGCGCCCCGGTGGTCGAAATTGCGTAAAGGTTGGGCGCCGCGCCGTCGTCGTCGTGCGTCCACAGCACCCCCGGGTTTTTCGTGCTGGCCGCCAGTCCCGAGGGGTCTTCCAGGTCCTGCACGTCGATCGTCCCGACCATCATCGGGTTCAGGAAGTTGGTGCAGGGCGGATCGTCGGTGATCGTCATGCCGGCAACAAAGCCGCCGTCGATCGCGTGCGCCTCGGCGTCATCCTGGTCGAATTCCTGCGATTGCAGAATCATGCCGACATGGCGGGCGAGGATCACGTCGGCGTCCTTAATATCAAAATTGACGAACCCGGCCGAACCGCTTATTTCGATATGCAACCGGATCGCGTTCTTGAAATTGCCCAGCGGCGTAACCACCTGGTCCATCACCTCGATATACGTGATGGTCGACTGGATCGTGGCGTTGATCGGTCCCAGCGCCGTCTGAACCGTCCCGGCCCCCGTATCCATGACGACCTCGCCGATTTCCATGTCGCGCCCGCCGATTTTGATCGGGTCGGTCAGAATGATCGTCTGTGCGGGGAACGTGCCGCCGCCGTCGGCGACGCCGTTATGAAATCCGGCGAAATACAGGTCGCCGTTGGAGTCAAAGTACCAGAAGTCTTCATCGTCCATCCGCGAGTCGCCCGGATCGTCGACGTCGGTGTAAATTCGCGTCGCTTCGTGACCGCCGGTCACCGTGATCGTCTCGGGCAGCACTTCCCACGCAAAGTCGTCGTCGGTCGAGGCGCCGTTGATCGCCGTGTAATGCCAGCGGCTTCCCTGCGTCAGGATGAAGTAATCCTCCAGGTCGAACGTCTCTTGCGCCCAGGAGGCGGGGGCGAACGCCGGCAGCTGCGCCAGCGTCAGCAGTAAGTGTAAAAAGCGAATCTTTTCAGTTGAGGCAGACATGGGACTTCCTTTCCTGTCTGTCCGGGGTGTCCGGTGACGAGTCGTGACGGCCGGGTCTGGCCGCCCTCGATTACATGACTAGCATCTCAGTTTAATTATGCGGGTTTCCCGCTGCAACTATAAGATCAGCCCCTCCCCCCACGAATCATCGCCCGCGATGCCTGTTCAGGACATCAGGATGATCCTCTCTCATCACCTGCGCAGGGAGCCGCCCTCCGGCCGGGCACTCCGGCCGGCAATTGATCCCCCACGGCGGAACACTTGCATTTTGCCCCCCCTTTCTGTCCACAATAGGGCGTCATGCATTCGTCGCTGGACCCAGCCCGCTCCCGGCCATGAGCACCGCCGCCGCCCATCCCCCCTCCTCTTCGGGCGCAGTGCGTCGCGACGCCCTGCTGCTCATCGTCGACGACCGCGAGGATAACCGCGTGACGATCGCCGAGGCCTTCGAGCGCCAGGGCTACGCCGTGCTGACCGCCGCCGGCGGCCAGGAGGCCCTCCGCCAGATCGCCGAGCATGCCCCGGACCTCGTCATCTGCGACCTGAAAATGCCCGATATGGACGGCCTGGAAGTCCTCAGGACGGCGCGCGCCGCCCAGAATCCCCCTGAAATCATCCTGCTCACCGCCTACGGCACCGTCGAAACGGCCGTCGATGCCCTCAAGCTGGGAGCCTTCAATTACCTGACCAAGCCGGTCAACCTGAAGGATTTGCGCGCGCAGGCCGAAAAGGCGCTCGAGCACCGCCAGCTGCGCCGCGACGTCGGACGCTATCGGCGCCAGGCCGAGGCCGCCGCCCATAACGGCTGGCCCGAGCAGTTCGTCTTCGAAAGCCCGGCCATGCGCCGCCTCATGGAAATGGTCCGGCGCCTCGCGCCGACCCAGTCCAACGTCCTGATCGACGGCGAAAGCGGCGTCGGCAAGGAAGTCGTCGCCCAGGCCCTCCACAATCTCGGGCCCGATCCCGCCGCCCGCCCGTTCATCGTCGTCCATTGCGCCGCTTTGCCCGAGTCGCTCCTCGAAGCCGAACTGTTCGGCCACGAGAAGGGCGCTTTCACCGGCGCCGAGAAGCAGACCCTCGGCCGGCTGGAACTGGCCGACGGCGGCACCCTCTTCCTCGACGAGATCGGCGAAGTCCCCCTGGCGATGCAGGTCAAGCTGCTCCGCGTCCTGGAGCAGCGCGAGCTGATGCGCGTCGGCGGCCGCCGCGTCATCCGCGTCAACTTCCGCCTGCTGGCGGCCACCAATCGCAATCTGGAGGAGGAGGTTGCCGCCGGCCGCTTCCGCGAGGACCTCTTCTACCGCCTCAACGTCGTGCGCTTGCGCGTCCCGCCGTTGCGCGAGCGGCGCGACGACATCCTGCCGCTGCTGCGCCATTTCCTGACCCGCTTCGCCGCCGAGGGCGGCCAGCCGCAGCCCCGGCTGACGCCCGAGGTCGAGCGTCGCCTGGTCGCCTACCCTTGGCCGGGCAACGTGCGCGAGCTGCGCAATCTGGCCGAGCGGCTCTCGATCTTCGCCGCGGGGCGCGAACTGCGGGCCGACGATCTCCCCTTCGAGATTGCCAACCCCTTCGCCGCCGGGCGGATCGTGGCCGGCCGCGGATTGGGACCGGGCAGCGCCGTCGCGACGGACATGCTCGACCTGCAGC
This sequence comes from candidate division BRC1 bacterium ADurb.BinA292, assembly GCA_002068205.1. Classification (GTDB taxonomy): domain Bacteria; phylum Sumerlaeota; class Sumerlaeia; order MVZB01; family MVZB01; genus MVZB01. The sequence goes on along the minus strand of MVZB01000072.1, from coordinate 9,537 downwards.
AGATCGAGCGGATCACGATCGAGCGCGCCCTCGCCCGCTTCGGCGGCAATCGTTCCGCCGCCGCCGAGGCGCTCGGCATCAGCCGGCGCACGCTCCAGCGCAAACTGAAGGAATACCAGATGGCCGCGCAGGAGGATGAGGACGACTCCACCGACGAGAATGGCGATTGAAACAATGAGGCCCTGTCTCTTACGTCCCTTATGTCCCTCCCATCACACGAATTTTCATCCGTTGAATAAGGGAATGACGCGAATTTTTTGAATTTTTCTATTAGGATTTGTTTCGGATTCCGGAATTCGATTTTCGAATTTCCCCACCAGGACAAGGGACCGAACTCCTCACCAAGGACGCGCACCCCGATGATGAATCACCCGTGGCATGACGTTCCGCTTGGCGCGGAATCGATCGACAACATGCAGGCCGTCGTCGAAATCCCCAAGGGGAGCAAGGTCAAATACGAACTGGACAAAACGACCGGCCTCCTGCGCGTCGACCGCGTCCTCTATTCCTCGGTCACCTACCCCGCCAACTACGGGTTCCTGCCCCAGACGCTCGGCGACGATCACGACCCGCTGGACGTCCTCGTTCTGATGCAGGAGCCCGTCATTTCGCTCTCGATCCTCCGCGTCAAGCCGATCGGCATGATGACGATGATCGACCAGGGCGAGAACGACGAAAAAATCATCAGCGTCCACCTGGACGACCCGGAGTATCGCGACTACGATCACATCCGCCAACTGCCGCCCCATCGGCTGATGGAACTGCGCATGTTCTTCGAGGACTACAAGAAACTGGAGCACAAGGAAGTGCGCGTGCGCGACTTCTTCGGCCCCGACGACGCCCGCCGCGTCGTGGCGCATTGCGCCCGCCAGTATCAGGAGCAGGTCGCCCCCACCCGCGGCGTCGCGTGAGGTTCAGGGGCTCCGGTCACAGCCGCCCGGCCGCCCACAGGATCCCCCGGCGCAGAACCTCGCGGAAATTGGGATCCACCCACGTCTGGTTGTCGTGACCCGATTGCAGGCAGAACACCCGCGCCTGCCCATGTTCCCGCGTCCAGCCGATCGTCCGCATGCTGTTTTCCTGGTCCAGCGTCAGCAGCACCGTGTTCCCGTCGGCCGGGTCGGCGTCGGCCATCGTATAGGTCTCGTCGATCATCTCCCAATCCTGGATGCCGGCGGTGATTGGATGCTCGACCTCCTCGACGTGTACTTTCACCTGCTGATCGTGAAAGTATCCGAACTTGCGGTCGGCGATCCCCATCACGTCGGTCCAGCCGGGCCACTCCGGATACGAGAGCAGGGCATGATGCATCACAACGATCCCCTGGTCGCTCGTGCCCAGGTGCTCCAGACCCTCCTTGTAGTCGCCTTCCGGCGTTTCCATGATCATATTGTAGAACAGGACGACGTCGTAACCGTCGCGTTCCTCCGCCGGCGCGGTCAGGAAGATATCGCGGGACTGAAGGACAGGCAGTTCAATGCCGCGTTCCTCCGCCGGCGCGGTCAGGAAATCGCGCTCGTTCACGATCGTCGCCTCAACACCGGCCAGTGAGTCGAACAGGATCTCGAAGGCGGGCTCATCATAGCCGTGGCCGCCGGTCAGGACCGCGACCGTCACCGTGGTCGGCGCTTCCGCCACGGCCGGAATTTCCTCGGCCCCGACCCTCGCGCCCAAAGCCGCGATGAGCATCAGGCCCGCCGTCATCACGCGCGTCCAGCATGCCGCCAGTGCCTTCATTGTGTCTCCCCTTTCGTGTCATTCGTGATCCGCAATTACTTCTTGATCCGCCTTTCAGATGCTCCACGGTTCGCGCATCGCGCGCGAGCACAACCGTTGCGCCTCCGGATCATTGACGATCTCTTCCTTCACCGGATCCCAGACGACTTTGCGGCCGAGCTGCATCGAGATGGCCCCCAGCGAGCAGAGCGTCGTCGAGCGATGCGCGACTTCCACCGGCGCGCACGTCCGCAGCCCCCGCCGCACGCACTCGATGAAATCCGGGATCGGTTCCCCCCCGGGCCGGCAGAGCTGGACCTTGTCCCGGTGGCCGATCTTCACGTTCAACAGCGACTTGGGTTCCGCTTCCACCTGCGAACGCCAGATGAAGATCGAACCTTCCGTTCCCTCGATCCGGATCCCCATATTGTGCCTGACCGGGTCGCTCCAGTTGCGCTCCGGATACCAGTTCGGCGTGTCGGTCCAGTTCCACGTGATGCCGTTGGGGAACTTGAAGTTCATGTTCCACTCATACGGGGTGTCGAACAGCCCGTCGGTCGCGAACGTCCCGCGCGCGTCGACCTCGATCAGCCCCGTCGGCTCGTCCATCCCGCTGGCCTGTTGCCCGCTGTCGGCGTGATGGACGCCCCACCCCGCGATGTAACCCATCGAGTAATCCGAGATGAAGTACCAGTCGTGCGACTTGATCCGCCGCCCGGTGAACGGCGACCACGGCGCCGGCCCGACCCACATCTCCCAGTCCAGCCCGTCCGGCACCGGCTCGATCGGCTGGGGCGGGCACGTCTGCCCCCGCGGGCTGCCGATCTTCAACTGCTTCACCTCGCCGATATACCCATTGAGCGCCAGTTCGCACCCGAACAGCATCGCCAGGTCGTGGCGCTGCTGCGTTCCGTGCTGAAACACGACGTTGTGCCGCCGCACCGCCTCGACGACCGCCTGCCCTTCGGCGATCGTCCGCGTCAGCGGCTTCTGGCAATAGATGTGCTTGCCCGCGCGCGCCGCGGCGATCGTCACCAGCGCGTGCCAGTGATCGGGCGTCGCGATGTAGACCGCGTCGATCTCCGGCCGCGCGATCACCTCGCGAAAATCGTTGTAGGTCCGGCAGTCCTGATTCTGCAGAAACGCGTCGACCTTCGCCTTGGCTGCGTCGCGCCGCTCGCGCTGCACGTCGCACACCGCCACGAGCTGGACATCCTTGTGCTGCAGGAACATGTCCCAGGCAAAGCCCAGGCCAATCGACGCCATCACCACCCGATTGCTCGGCGCGGTGTGGCCGTTCAGCCCGAGTGCCGAGCCGGGAATAATGTAGGGCGCGGCCGCCGCGGCAAGCGCCCGGCCCAGAAATCCGCGCCGCGTCAGCTTCTTTCCACCCGTCTTGCCTTGCTTCATTTTGCCTGCCTCATCCATCGGTTCTTCTCAAACCATGTTGTGACTTCGCGAGGTTTGCGGCCCCGCCCGCCGCGCCGGCTCTTTCGTGCCCCGCTCCCCACCCTGCTATTCCTCCTGGTGGTGCAGCAGCCAGTTGGTCCACTGGTGGTGATCCGGGTTCTTTGATCGCTCCAGCACCAGGTTCAGCAGCCGGTCGACCTCCTCCCGATGTTCCTTGCGCAACGGTCCCGCGACGCCGATCACCGCCGCGCTCGCCTCCTCCACCACGTCGGGGTCGTCCATGTAATCCGACAGCACTGCCAGCGTCGGCTCGATCGCCAGCTCGCCCAGCGCCGAAATCACCCGGCGCTTCTCCTCCGCATTGACGGCCAGCTCGATCGCCGGCCGCAACTGCTCCAGTTTCTCTTCCCGCGTCGCGTCGCTCCCGCGCACCAGTTGGATGTAACTGCGCAGCGCAAGGATGCGCCAGACCGGCTTTTCCCCTTCGCGCGCGATCCGCAGCAGGTCCGGCGCGGCCTCCACCGTCGGCCACTCGGTCAGCGTCCGCACCGCTCCGTCCTTAATGGCCGGGTCGGACTCCCCGACCGCCGCCCGGACCGCCTCCAGCGCCTCCCCCGTGCCGAGCAGCGCCAGGCTGTGCAGCAGCGCAACCCGGGCCGCGACCGGCGCCTCGCTCAGGCTCGACAGCAGCGTCGGCAGCGCCGCTTCCCGCTCGCGGCGCACGATCGCCTGGAGCGCTTCCCGGACCGGTTTCGGCGCTTCGTTCCCCTCCGCGCGCTGCAGGTGCTCGATCACCACCGGCAACTGCTCCAGCGTCCCCATCGTCGCCAGCGCCTCCCATCCCGCGGCGCGGACTGCGTTGTTCTCGGCATCCAGATAGTCCGTGATTGTGCCCAAGCTGTCGACTTCCCGGCGGGCGGCCAGCGCGGCGATGATCTCCGCCTGTGCTCCCGGGTCCGCCGCGGGCAGCATCGCGACCAACTGCGCGCCCGTCGCTTCGGCCGGCAGTAACTCCAGGCTCGTGCGCGCGGCGTCGCGTTCAGCTTCCACCTCCGACTGCGCCGCCCGGATCAGCTCGGCCAGATCCGTCTCGTCGCCGACAAACCCCAGCGCGCGGATCGCCGCCAGCCGCAACTCCGCCGCGTCGCTCCGCACGGCCCCGCGCGCGAAGTCCCGCGCTTCCGTTCCCAACTGGCTGCGGAGCGTGTCGAGCAGAATCACCTGGCTCGCGCGCGGCAAGTCGCTCAGCATCGCGCTGAAGTGGCGCACGGCTGCCGGGTCGTCCGCATCGGCGATCGTCTCCGCCGCCACGCGCATCAGCCGCGCGTCTTCGCCCGCGAGCGCCTCCGCCAGGTGCTCGCGCGCGTGCTCCGGCTCCGCGTCCACCAGCCCGCGCAGGCAGGCCGCCCGCCACCGCTCGCCCCCCTCCAGGGCCAGCACCTCGCGGTACAGCGCGGCGGCTTCTTCGTTCAGCCCGGCCCGCTGCATGCGCCGCGCCGCGATCAGCCGGGCATCGGTGATCGCGTCGCGCAGCTCGGCCGGGGCCTCGGCCTGCAACTCGCCCAGCGCGCGCGCGCTTTCGGCCGTCCCGATCATGCCCAGCGCCCGGATCGCCGTCAGCACCGTCTCGGAGGACGCCGCATCGTCACGCGCCCATTGGGTCAGCGGCGCCGTGGCCCCCGCGACGCCGCGATTGCCGATCGAGCCGATCGTCCCGCGCAGCAGGTCGCCATCGGTTGTCTCCAGCGCCCCAATCAGCGCGGCGTCCACCGCGGGGTCCGGAATCCGTTCCAGCGCCAGCCGCGCCGGATGCGCAAGCTCGCGGTCACCCAGCAGCGACGCGAGCGCCGCCACCGACCGGCCGCTCCCGATCAGACTGAGCCGTTCGCAGGCGAACTTCTTCGCCGCCTGCGGCGCGTCGCCCCCCAGCACCGCCATCAGCCGCGTCTCCAGCTCGGCGCGCGCGGCCTCATCCCCCCGCGATTGCGCGATCGCCGCATCGATCACCGTCAGCGGTTCACGCGTCCCCTCCCAGGAATAACCGGCCAGCGCCGCGAATGCCGCATCGAGCTCTTCCGCTCCCGCCGGCGGATCGGCGGTTGCTCTGGCGCCCAGCATCGCGGTCCACGCCGCCATGGCGAACAGCAGCGCGCGAGCCCATCCGCCCGCCGGCATCGTTCCTCTCACCTTGCAACCCATCATCCAAACCTCACTCTTAAAATCGTCCCTCGTCTTCGTAATCGCCCCCAAAGGCTCACCCAAAACTCGGCTCTTCTCCCTCGCCCCGCTCTCGAAACCCCTGCTCCCCGGCGAGGCACCCCCCTGCGCCCCGCCGACCGCCCTGGGGTGCAATTCGTGTTTTTCGTGATCCCGTATCCCGTATGAAAATTCCCCATCCGACAACGATCCGCCGCCGTGTGCGATCCTCCAATTCCTGTTTTGAACTTTCAAGCGGTTCGTGGGTCACGGATCCAGCCGACGTTCCAGGCAATTCCTGACAAAAAAATCAGCAGCACCACCCGCTCGCTGCCGCTGCGCCCCCTTGTCTCCCGACCCGCGCTTCCGGATAATGGACCTGCGCCCGCCATCGCGCGCCCCATCTCGCACAGTCGTTCGCTTCATGAACCCACCCGATCCGTCGGCCAACCCGCCTCACCCCTCCCCGGAGGCCCCCCGCCCCACTCGGCCGGCCCCCGCCCGCGGCCATCGTTTCGGCTGGCGCGCCCGGACCGCCCTGCTCCTCGGCGCGATCGCTCTGCCCGTCCTCCTCGTCGAATTCGGTCTGCGCGTCGTCGGCTACTCCCACCCGCTCTACCCCGAAAAAGTTCAGTTCGGCTCCCCCACCCGCGCCGAAATTGACCTCTACGGCGGCTGGGACGAGGACCCGACCCGCTTCTGGCTTCCCACCGATTACCGCGCAAGACTCCAGCAGGTCGGCCGACCCGACGTCGCCTTCCTCGGCTGCTCCTGCACGATGTATGGCGATTACGACGTCCACCTGGCCCGCATGGTGGCCGACCGCCATCCCGGCCGCGGCTTCTCCTACATCAACCTGGGCGTCCTCGGCTGGACCAGCCACCAGGGTTTGCAGCAGTTCAAACAGGACGTCATCCCCCTCCAGCCGAAAGTCGCCACCGTCTACTTCGGCTGGAACGACCATTGGATCGGCTTCGGCGTCGAGGACAAGGAGGTCGCCCGCCTGAACGAATCCCTCCTCTTCAAGCTGCGCAACGTCCGGCTGCTTCAGCTCGCGCGCGACGCCTTCATCAAGTTGCGCAAGGATCCCGACGCCGGGTACCCGTTGCGCGTCTCACTGGCGGATTATCGCGCCAACCTGCGCGAGATGGCGCGCCTGGCCCGCGAGCACGACATCCAGCTCGTGCTCATGACCGCGCCCGATGGGTTCGTACCCGGCGAGGAGCAGCGTTACGCCCATCTGGTCCCCGGCTTCGTCGCTTCGCCGGAGAAGCTGCGCAACCTGATCCCGCTGCACGAGGCGTATGTCGAAGCCGTGCGCGACGTCGCGCGCGAGGAGCCCGGCGTGATCCTCTGCGACCTCGCCGCCGAGTTCGGCCAGCGCTTCTCTCAAGAGGAAATCTCCGAGCGCCTCTTCACGCCCGACGCGATTCACCTCAAGAGCGTCGGCTGCCAGGCGATCGCCGAGATCCTGCTCGAATGCCTGGAACAGCACGGCCTGCTGGAGGAAATCCTGCGCCCGGCCGCGGAGGTCACTCAGCTCCCCGGCCGCGGCGTGCCATAACGATCAGGATCGGGATCGCGATCGACTCCTGCCCGCCCGCATCCCACAAAAACGCCGGCCGCGCCACGAGCCACCCTGCGGCCTCGTCAGCGCGATTCTCTTATTTCTTGTTTGAAAAAGGAGTTAACGAAACGTCGACGGGAAGGCCTACTCGGCGGCGGCGCCGCCCTCACACAGCCCCAGCACCCGGTTGCGTTCGGTGTCCGACAGATGATCGAACGTGCTGAGCGCTTTCTTCATCTTGTGCATGCTCAGCGAGCGCAGCGCGTCGTTCATCAGCAGGTAGAGCGGATCCTCCGGTCCCATCGACAGCACCACGAGTTGGCGCAGAATATCCAGCTCCAGTGCCAGGGCTTGCTGTTCCAGAAACGACGAGGCGGTGCTCATGCGGCGTGCTCCAGGCAGGGTCCGTGGGCGGCATGCTCCCATCCTGCTTATCGGTCGCCCCGCCCCGCCGCTTAACCGGAATCGGTATCCTTATCGCTATCCCTCGTCCCTCGTCCCTCGCCCTCGTAATCGCCCCCAACGGCCCCCCCAAAAACTCGGCTCTCGGCCCTCGTCCTCGGCTCTCAAAATCTCCTGAAGTCCTCCAAAGAGTCCCGCCGTTCCCCCCTCATTCCCCTCTCACCTGATCCGGTCCCGCCTCGCGCGGCCGATCGCGCAACCACGGAAACTGCATCTGGCGCGTCAACTCATCGAACTGCTCGATCTCGATCCGAAAAACCTCGCGCGCGTGCGTCATGAACCGTTCCCCGTCCCCACGCGCCACCGGCTGCAACCCATGCGCCAGGATCGACCCCGAGCGCAGTTCCAGAAACTGGCGCAGCACCGGATCCTGCTCGAGCACCTGACCGACTCGCGCCCCCAGGATCCGCAGCAGATCGAACGACTTGCGCAGCCCGATCTTCACCATCCCGTCCTCCAGCGACCGCAGCGCCTCCAGCGCGACCCGGTCGCGCGGCGGCACCCGCCGCGTGTCGACGTCATTGGTGTCGATCCCGTACTCGCGCAGCAGCACCCATTGCGCGAGCAGCTCCAGGCAGCGGTACAGCCGCGCCATCGCGTCCTCGATCCGGCCCACCATCAGCCGCCGCTCCGCATTGTTGAACATCTCGGCGATGATATGCGGCCCGATGTTGCGCGCCGCCGTCTCGTGCGCCACCCGCCGCACCAGTTCGTGCTGCGTCGCCTCCAGCCGGAACGCCCGCAGATTCTCCCCGTTGAACGTGATCTCCTCATAGCGCAGCAGAAACTGCCCGTACTGAAAATTGTCCCACGCGTCGTACGCCCGCGTCAGCTTCATCAGCGCCGCCAGTTGCTGCCGGTCCGACGGCGATAGAAACTCCTCGTCGATCCCCGCCAGCACGTCCAGCGCCGACCGGTAGCGCAGGTCCAGCAGCATGTTGGACACGCTGGCCATCTTCAGCCGGAAGGTGACAGCCGGCACGTCGTCCGGGCCGCTCTTCTGCGTGCGACCGACGAACGTCGTCAGCACGCACTCGGTGTTGTTCGGGAGGGAGAACAGCATGGGTGCCTTTCGTGGCGTGGTGGGGAAGGGGTTCAGTCGCTGCAGTGCGTCAGCGCCGTCTGCGCGTCGGCGGCCAGCTGCTGGTCAGGGATCGATGCGAACAGCGCGGTGTAGGACCAGGTGCAGTCGCGGAAGACACGGCCGTCGCAGAAGTCCTCCAGGCCTGAAAGCACGTTGTTGGCGATGTCCTTGTCCTCGGTCGTCTCGATCTGGAAGCCGGCCAGCGCATCGCGCACGCGCCACGGGCCTTCGCTCCAGTCGCCGCGCGTCTGCTGCATCGCAATAGCCAATGCCAGCCGCTGGTGCCTGCCAGCCAGCGTGTCCTGCACGTCGCGCCAGGTCGATTCGATGGGCAGCTCGTAGCGCAGCAGCATCGCGGCCAGCTCCATGTCGGCGCGGCGCTTCGCCAGTTCGGCATCGCGCTGGCGCTGGGCGGCTGCGGCCTTCTGCTCCGACTCGACGGCAGCCTGGGCTGCATAGGCCTGGTAGTCCTTCAGCAGCCGCTGGTAGCAGGTGGTCGCGTATTCGAAGTTGTCGTTGACGATGGCTTCGCGGCGCAAGTCGGCGAGATACCCCGCGTCGTGGCTGATCGTCTTGGGGTAGCGGGACCGAGACTTCAGGTCTCGCTCGGACCACCGCAGCGGCATGCCGACAGCCGCCATTACGGCCTTGACGTGATCGTGCACAGCCTGGTTTGCCTGCAGCGCCGGCAGGTTGCGCGTGTGCGTGTCCACGTCCTTCTGCCTGGCGGCCTCCAGCTGCCGCAGGGCGTAGGCCGCCACCTTGGCCGGGTCGCCGCTGCCCGAGTAGGCAGGCATGCTGCTGGCGTAGTTCTGTGGGCTGGTGCTGCAGCCGCCGCTGACGGCCTTGCACGGCTCTACCTTCTGGATTTTCAGTTCGGTCATGGTGGTGTGGAGAAGATCGGCGCCCCTTGCGGGTGGCGGGGAATCGAATGGCTCAGGGAGGAGAAGCCTGGTGTCCCGCGCGCCGTTGAAACTGGTCAGGCCGCGGCGCGCTGCCGGGCCTGCATGTCCTTGATGGCGAACCAGACGTCCATGCAGCCGCGCACGTCGGCCAGCGCGCTGTGCGCGTTTTCCAGCGGCTTGCCGGTGAAGTGCAGCAC
>MVZB01000071.1 GCA_002068205.1 candidate division BRC1 bacterium ADurb.BinA292 | reverse complement strand
ATGGATCTCGAATCCATCGATCGCCAAGGGCCATTGGAACGACCCAGTGATGGCGCAGTTCTATGGCGCTCCGCCGATGGCAATGTTGACAGTTGGTACCGGCGCAATGATCGTCGGCCACGACCTCATCGGGCAGACCGCCGCCGATTGGCTGGCCTGGATCCTCTGGATTGCAGGCACAGCAACTGGGCTGCTGACGGCCGTGGTCATCCCGTACCGACTCTTCACCAAGTTCCAGATCCGACCCGATGGTGCGTTCGGTGGCTGGCTAATGCCTGTCGTCCCACCGATGGTGTCGGCGACCGCTGGAGCATTCCTGCTCCCCACCATCAGCTCGCAGGAATGGCGCGAGACGATGCTATTCGCGTGCTACGCGATGTTCGGGATGAGCTTCCTTTCCTCGCTGATCATCATCACGATCGGCCCGGCGTCGGGCGCCAGCCCCAGCTCGGCGCGCGTCGCCGCCCGCTCCTCCGCGCTGAAGCGCCACTGCCGGAAGCGGTCGATGTCGACGCCGTTGCCGATCGCGCGCGCGCGCGCGGCCGGGGCGATCCCCTCGCGCACGGCCGTCTCGAGGTCCTCGCGGCTCTGGGTGAACAGGAAATCGGCGTGGCGCTGGCCCCAGCGTTCCAGGGCGATGTGGAACCGCCGGGCGCGCGGCGCCATCGCGTCGTGAAAGTAGAACCCGTGCGCCGTGTACAGCACGACCGGCACGCGGCAGCGCCGGGCGACGCGCCGCGCGATGAGCGACGCGATCGGCGTGTGCGCGTGCACCACCGTGAACGGCTCGCGCCGCAGCAGCTTGCGCAAGGCGCGCGCCGCCCGCCAGTGCGCCAGCAGATCGTAGCTGCGCTCGAACGGAATCGGGTGCACCGTGAAGCCTTCCTGACCCAGCGCATCCAGATAGGCGCCGGGCCGGCACGCCAGGTGCACGTCGAACCCCGCTTCCAGTTGCGCGCGCATCAGCGGCCGCAGGAAGTGCCACGCGGTGAAATCCACGGCGCAGACCTGGAGCAGGGCGGGGGCGGGCATCGGGCGCGAACCCCTCAGCGCCAACCGGCGCGCGGCCGGTCGATGATCACCAGCGTGTAGGTTTCGACGGGCACGTCGAATTGGAGATGGTTTGCCTCGGCGACCGTCGCGGGCGCGACGCAATCGCCGTAGCGCGCGAAATCGGGCGAGAACGCGCGCACGCGGTATTCCCCGGCGAAGCCCGGCACGTCGAGCCGCAGCGTTACGTCCGCGCGCGCCGGCCGCGGCCGCCGCGCCAGCACGTCGATCGTCGTCCCCAGGTAGTTGAACACGTGCAGGTAGATCCGGTCGGGATCCGACAGCGGCGCGCGCGCCACCAGGTGTAGTTTGCCGTCCTCGACCGCATCCTCGCGCGTCGCCGGCGCGCCGAGCGCCTCGACCGACGCCGCCAGGGCGTAGGGCCGCACGTCGCGCGCGTTGTACACATGGGCGAACAGCGTCTGGAACCCCCACGTGCGCGCGTGATCGGCGAACGCCTCGGGGAACTGGCCGATCCGCCACTCCAGCGCGTTGCGCGGCCATTGCTGCTGGCCGACGATGCGCGGATCGCTGGCGAGGCACTCGAAGAGCAACTGCCGGAACATGAACGTCGTCGCGGCGTCGTTGTAAATGTTCTTCGGATCGCTGATCCCCGCCTGCTGGCCCGACGCCGCCGCCGGGTGGTGCTGCCCCGAGAAGATCGTCGCGCTCCCTTCCGCGACCGCCGGCCGGTCCTTGATCAGCTGGCGCATCAGCCACAGGTAGCCGTCCATCCGCGCCGGCAGGTCGTGCTCGATCCAGTAAATGTCGCTGTGGTAACCGGCGTTGCCGTTGATCATCAGCAGCGGCGGCGTCCGCTCCGGCTGCTCGTTCGCCCAGCGCGCGCGCAGCTTGCTCAGCGTGTACTCGATGTGCTCACCGCCGTACGAGTTATCCCACCAGATGATGCGCGGCCGGTAGTGGTCGGTCATGCGCACCAGTTCCTCGACGACAAAGTCGATCCAGCTCTCCGTCCCGTGCAGATCGATGTGCGCCAGCTTCAGCTCCTCCGGCGTCAACGGCCGGTGGAACTTCGGGTCCAGGTTCATCAGCCAGTTGCCGGGGTAGTAGCCGTTGGGATTCCACGGGTCGATCCAGGGAAAGCCCTCGTCAAAGTATTCCTTGCGCGCCCCCTTGCCGTCGGTCCACGGCAGCATGTAGATTCCGCGCCGGTCGCCCTCGCGATACAGATGCAGGATCCGCTCGTGGCTGAACTCCCAGATGTCCATCGTGTGGTAGGCCGACTTGTTCCAGAACTGGCGGCTGCCCTCCTCCCAGCAGGTGTAGTGGCCGCGCCCCTCCTCGACGGAGACCTCGGCCACGTTCTGGAAGCAGGCGCGCAGCCGGTCGAGCTGCACCTGCGGGGGCGTGCCGACGGGGATGCCTTTCCAGAAATCGTCGGGGGTGCCCTCGCCGATCGGCCGCGGTTCGAGGGCCCGCGACACGCCGCCGTATGTCTCCCCCGCGTAACGGAAATTCGTGCGCAGGTCGTCGGTCACGTCGAACGGGCATTCCGCGGCATCGACCGCCACCCCGCCGCGCGGCTCGATCAGCCGCGCCTCGGCCAGCAGCCCCGTCATTTGCGATACGCGAACCGGCAGCGAGGCGGCGACGGTGCGCGTGCTCACCCCGTCGAGCGGGACCGCCGCCGATGCCAGCACCACCCCGCGGGCCAGATCATGAATCCGGAACTCGGCGGCCAGCCCCGGCGGCGGCGCGCCGCCGAGCGTCAACCGGCACTCCACCTCGGGCGACAAGCTCAGGTAAGTCACCTTGTCCACGTCAAAATGCTCGATGCGCGGCGGCGCCGCCGCGACTAGCGGGCTCACGGCGCGACCCGCTCGCGCGCAGCCGCCGGCCGCCAGGCAGGCGACCAGCGCCAACGCCAGCGCGCCCCTTCCCACCCCAGGCCCGGAGCAGCGCATGAGCGGGCTCCTTTCAGCATGTCGATTGATTTCTGGCGCGACGAACGAGGGACCATGGCGGCGGCTCCCCCGCCGGGCCGGTGCGAACGGTCAAACCGCGGGGTTCGATGTCGAGGACGAGGGACGAGCGACGGCCATCAGAGCGAAATTTCCTGCCCCTCGGCGGCATACTGGCGCAGGAACCCCTCGACCTCCTCCTTGATCGCCAGCAGGCGGTCGTCGTCGAGCGGCGCCGCGCCGATCTCCAGCAAATCGCCCGATGCCGGATCCTCGAAGACCACCACCTCGTTGCCGTGGATGTCGCTCGAGTTCTCCCGCCATTTCAGCCCGCCCCATTTCATCAGCAGATGCGACAGGAAAAACAGGTGGGCCGCCAGGTCCTCCTCCTCGCGCCGGTCCCACAGCGACTCGAACAGGACGCGCAACGCCGTCGCCCGCTCGCGCTTGCTCAACCGCGGGATCGCCTTGTCCTTCCGCTCGCGCCGCGTGATCCAGAACGATTCATACGCCTCGTTCTTCATGACCTGCCAGCACTCGGGGCAGAAGTCGAGCCGTTCGAGCCGCCGCCCGTCGTCCGAGCGCAGCATGCTGGGATGCCGCTCGATCACGTCGAGCGCCTCGCCACAGTTCAGGCACGTCTTGTTCGGACGGCTCAGGGTCAACAGGGCTTCCTTATCCATCGGTCGGCGACACCTGCGGCAACGGGAACTGGAGCAACCGGCTGCCCGCCCGGCGGCGGGGGCCCAACGCCACGCCGCCCAGTGTAGTGACAAACCGCATCCAGACTCAAGCAAGGAAGCGCCACGCTGCAGCGAGGACCAAGGCCGGAGCCGGCTTTTGGATCGCTGTGACTGAGTGTTGCGCTCAAAGCCCCGCCTGTCCTGGTTCCGTTTGGCCTCTCGAGATTTTTGCCCAACCGGATCTAAATACCTTGACATCATCATATCGTTGCCTATAGTAAACTTCAGGTGCACGGCGGAAACCGGCCGGCGCCTCCCCCCCCGAAAGGAGCCCCATCATGGCTCATGCCGCCCATCTGCTTGACGCCGATGTCCCCCTGGCCCGGCTCCCCGGCCACTGGGTGCTGGCGCGCCTCGGCAAACGCGTGCTGCGCCCCGGCGGCCTCGACTCCACCCGCCGGTTGCTCAAGGCCCTGGCCATCGGCCCCGCCGACCGCGTCGTTGAATTCGCCCCCGGGCTGGGCCTGACCGCCCGGCGCATCCTCGGCCTTCGCCCGGCCGCCTATACCGCCGTCGAGCGCGACGAGTCCGCCGCCCGCCGGCTCCGCGACTGCCTGAGCGGCCCCGCGATCCAGATCGTCAACGCCGGCGCCGAGGCCAGCGGCCTGCCCGACCAGTGCGCCGAGGTCGTCCTGGGCGAAGCCATGCTGACGATGCAGCCCCCCGAGAAGAAGGCCGCCATCGTCCGCGAGGTGGTGCGCCTGCTGCGCCCCGGCGGGCGCTACGGACTTCACGAGATCGCCCTGCTGCCCGAGGCGGCCGACCCGGCCACGCGCCAGCGCATCCGCGCCGAGCTGAGCCTGGCGATCCACCATGGCGTCTCGCCGCTGCCCGTCGCCGAGTGGACCGCCCTGCTGGCCGAGGCCGGGTTCGTGGAGCCGCGCATCTGGCTCGCCCCGTTCCGGCTGCTGGAACCGAGCCAGGTGCTGCGCGACGAAGGCTGGCTGCGCGCCGCGCGGATCGGTCTGAACCTGCTGCGCGAAGCCGAGGCCCGCCGCCGCGTGGTCGAGATGCGCCGTGCCTTCCGGCGCCACCAGGCCCATCTGCGCGCCGTCGTTATCATCGCGCGCAAAGCCTGATCATCGGTATCGGGATCGCTATCGGGCCGTCCCTGCCTGAAAAAATGGCCGCCGCGTCGGGGGGGTGACGCGGCGGCCTGGGGGGGAGGAGCGCGAAGATAGGCCTGATGGATCAGGTCTGTTCGCTGGAGAGTTCCGGGCTGCCCTTGCGAACGCGCTTGCTGGTCACGATATCCAGCATCAGCTTCAGCTCGCTGGGCGAAAACGGGTTGCTGATCAGTTCCACGCCGTCGTGCTCCAGGCAGTTGGACCACAGCTCGGGCAGCGGCATATACGACATGATAATGATCGGCAGGTCGCTGCCGCGCTCGCGGATCCAGCGCACCGGGGTCGCGTGGCCCAGGTGGACGTGCGCCTCGTCGACGATCATCACGTCGTAATCGCCGTGCTGCAAGTGCTGCTCGGCTTCATCCCACGTCTCGGCCGTCTGCACGTTGAACGAGAAGTAGTCCAGGATGTCCTTCACGTAGAGCCGGGTCTGAGGGTTCGCCTCGAACAGCAGCACGTTCCTGGTCAGCATGTCGGATTCCTTCGTGAACCGGAATCGAGGACTGGACATGATCATACCACCCCTGGGCGCTCCGCGACTAGCCGATCGCGTATTCATGGATGTCGACCCCTCGGGTCTCGGGCAGCGCCAGAGGGATGTTCGGACGAATGCCGAACCGCAGGATCGTATCCTCTATCCGTTCGGGTCGACCCCAGTCCGACCAGTGCAGATCGTCCATCGACAGCACCAGGCACGATTGGGGGTCGCTTTGCAGGATCGCCTGGCAAAAGTCGATCTGGCCGGGCTGCTCGTATATCCGCGTCAGGAGCGCGGCGGCCTCCAGTCGGCGGGCGTCGGCGCCCAGCGCGCGCCGCATCAGCCGGTATTCATCGAACCGGCGCACGAGCCGCGGCAGGAACCGGCGCCCCATCTTCCAGAGCGTCTCGGCCCGCGCCACGAGGCTCATCGTGTTCCACAGCGCGCGCCGCTGGAGCAGGAGTTCCGCCAGATTGGCCGACGGTTTCTCGACGAACCGGCGCACGCGGCTCGGCGGCCGCAAGTCGGCCTCCCAATTGGCGCCGAGCACCTGCTCGGCCGGCTCGATCCAGCCGTAATCCCGCTCCGGTTCGGTCGCCGCGACGCCCATCAGCACGACATGGTCGCGAAACTGTTCCGCCAGCAGGAAGGCGCGGTCGGCGTAGCGCCGGAAGGCCGCCTCGGGATGGATGAATTGATCCGACGGCAACACCAGCACGGTCGCTTCGGGGTCCGCCTCAAGGATTTCGGCGAGGGCGAGGAAAATGCCCACGGCCGTCCCCCGGTTCGCCGGTTGCGGGTGGAGCCGCCCCGCGAAGCCGGGCAACCCATGGCCGAGGTAGCGTTGATGTTGCGGCCCGAGGACCAGATGCGTATGGCCGGGATCGACCAGATCGGCCGCGCGGTCGAGCGAGTGTTGCAGCATCGTCCGGGTCCCGACGAACGCGCAGTATTGCTTCGGCCGATCCTCCCCCAACCACTGGCGAATGAACGGCCGCATCCGCGTGCCTTCCCCCCCGGACAGGACAATCGTGTGGCGCGACCGGTAACGGGCGCGCCAGTTGCCCTGCGAGAACACCCAGGCCGCCGGCGGGATCGATTCCTTCATGGGGGCGAAGTCCTTCATTGCTTGCTGAGTCCGAGTCGGCTCGACTGGGCGCGCGCTGTGGGTCGTCGATGACCCAGCGAGTCTAGCCGCTGCGGCCGGCGCCGGAAATCAGGGAATCCCCTAAACGGCCATCGGGCGGGCGGTGAAAGAATCAGAAGGGAAATCGGATCGCGGAAGCAGGGCGCCTGTTCCGACGGCCGTGAAAAGGCTTCCCTTTGCAGGTAAAAACCTCCGCCGGCGCCCTCCCTGACTCAGGTTTTTGCCGCATCAACACTGGCCGGCGATTCGGGCGCCTCAATCGCCCCGCGTTTCTGCAACCAGATCGCCGCCAGCCAGCAGGCCATCGCCCAGGCGGCCCCCGCCGACCATCCGGCCACCACGTCGGTCGGCCAGTGAACGCCCAGATAGACCCGGCTGACCCCCACGGCCACCGTCACCAGCACGGCCAGACACAGGACGTAGGTCTTGATCCGGCGCCGGCTGTTGATCCGGGCCAGCAGCGCCCCGAGCGTCAAATAAGTCACCGCCGACACCATCGAGTGGCCGCTGGGAAAGCTTGTCGTGTAGACCTCGGAGTGATGCGGGACCAGGTCTGGCCGCGGGCGCTCGAAACCCCATTTGAGCAGTTGCGAGGCAACCATCCCGCCAAACACCGCGGCCAACACCAGGACCATCGCATGGCGCTTGCCGGCCAGCCCCAGATAGCCGGCCACGCCCAGCGTCACCAGGCTCAGGACCCCGATGCCCCCCAGGCCGGTGATGTCGCGGATCATCTCCTCCAGCCACGGTGGGCCGACCGGATCCGCAAGATCGTCAGGGTTCCGCATGCCGAGGATGATCCATTCGTCCAGTTCGCGCGTGTCGCCCTCCAGAACATCATCCGCCAGCTCGACGAAGAAGTGAATGGACCCGGCCAGCAACACGAGCAGGACCAGCGTGACGAATTCCATCCGCATGATCCACCGGCGGGCATGGCGGAGGCCGGCGCGCGCTCCTCGAATGATCGCTCGTTTCATGACAGGGGGATGATACAGCCAGATGCGCACCAGCGCCACACCACCGGCCGTCCCACACAATCCGTCGGACCGGACGGATCGGTCGGAGTCGACGGATGCTGCCTCAGGATCTGCGGATCTTCGAATCGCGATTTACTTCCGCCCGGCGAATGACTAGCTTTCCTCCATGGCGATCGGTCTGTCACGCCGCGAACAGATTGCGCTGTTGGGAACCGTCGCGGTCATCCTCTGCTTCGGTCTGGGCGCGCGTGCCTGGCAGCGCCGTGGCACGGCCGGTCTGGTCTTCGTGGATGGGCAGGGCGCCTGGGAGAAACTGGCCGAATTTGAGGCCGGCGACAGGCTGCCCGCCTGGCCGACCGGGGAGGTTCAAACCACGACCGGCGCCGGCGCGGGCCTTCCCGAGGGCGGCATCGACCTCAACACTGCCTCCGCCGAGGAGCTGGACCGCCTGCCGGGCATCGGGCCGGCTCGGGCGGCCGACATCCTGGCGACGCGCGAGCGGCTCGGCGGCTTCGCCACGGTCGGCGCCCTGCTCGAAGTGCCGGGCATCGGGCCGGCCACGCTGGAAAAACTGCGCCCCTACGTGCGCGTCGAGCAGGGCGCGGGCGAACCCATCCGCCCCGCGGGGCAATTCATTCCCGCGACGCCCGCGGCGCTTGCCCTGCCGCGCATCAACATCAATACGGCCGATGCGGCCGAGCTGACCCGGATCAAGGGGGTCGGACCGGTCCTTGCCGGCCGGATTATCGAACATCGCCGCCGTCACGGACCTTTTCGGCGGGTCGAGGACCTGCTCGCGGTTAACGGGATCGGACCCCGCACGCTGGAGGCCATGCGCCCGCAGATCGCACTTGCCCCGTAGCCCCGCGCTCTGGCCGGCGGGCCCTAAGGGCACGCATCGGCCGCCTTGCCAGCGGGCGCGTGATGCCGGTATCGTAGGGAGGGCGCGTCCCCTATCCCACCAAGACGAACCTCATGGCTCCCCTCACTTTTCACAGCACCAACGGCCAGGCCCCGCGCGTCGATCTCAAGCAGGCGCTGCTGGCGGGGCAGGCCCCCGATCGCGGGCTCTACCTGCCCGACCGCATCCCGGAGCTGTCGGCCGACCGGATCGCCGACCTGCGCGGCAAGCCGTATGCCGACGTCGCCTTCGATGTCCTGTCGGCCTACACCGACGGCGTGATCGAGCCGGAGGCGCTGCGAGCGCTGTGTCGCGACGCCTACGACTATGCCGTGCCGCTGGAGCCGGTCGCGGGCGTTGAAGGTGTGCACGTGCTGCGGCTGGACCAGGGCCCCACCGCGTCGTTCAAGGACTTCGCCGCCCGGATGATGGCGCGTCTGATCGGTCGCTTCCTCCAGGAAGATCGCCGCGAACTGCTGATCCTGACGGCGACCAGCGGCGACACCGGCTCGGCGGTGGCCAGCGCATTCCACAACGTGCCGGGCGTGCGCGTCCTGGTGCTTTTCCCGCGCGAGGAGGTCAGCGAGCGCCAGCGCCGCCAGATGACCACGCTGGGCGACAACATCCGCACGATCGCGCTGGAGGGGAAATTCGACGATTGCCAGGCGCTCGTCAAACGGGCCTTCAGCGACCCCGACCTGGCCGACCTGGACCTCTCCTCGGCCAATTCCATCAACATCGGCCGTCTGTTGCCCCAGACGGTCTATTATTTTTATGCGGCGGCGCAGGTGGCCGAGCCCGATGAACCGGTGGTTGTGGCCGTCCCTTCGGGGAACTTCGGCAACATGATGGGCTGCATGCTCGCCGGCCGGATGGGGCTCAAACTCAGGAAACTGGTGGTGCCGGTCAACGCGAACGATGAGTTTCCCGTCTTTCTCCGGACGGGCCGGTATGCGCGAATCGAGCCGTCGCGAGCCTGCATTTCCAACGCGATGAACGTCGGCCATCCGAGCAATCTGGCCCGGCTGGTGGAACTTTACGGCGGCTGGCTCGACGAGACCGGCTGCCTGCACCGCGCGCCGGATTTCGCGGCGATGCGCCGCGACCTGTTCTCCGTCGCCGTTTCCGACGACGCCACGCGCGCCGCGATCCGCCAGGCGTGGCGCGACCACCGGCTGCTGCTGGAGCCGCACGGCGCGGTCGGCTGGCAGGGCCTGCTGGAGTATCGCCGCGCGGAAGGGCTGGACGGCGCGCCGGCCGTGGTGGTCGAAACGGCGCATCCGGCAAAATTCCCCGACGAAATCGAGCGGCTCCTGGGCTTCACGCCGGAAGTCCCCGGCGCGCTCGCCCGGCTGGAGGGTCTGCCCGAGGATTACGACGCGCTGCCGCCGCGTTACGAATTGCTCAAGGACTACCTGCTGGAACGCTACGGCGGCGCCCGGGCCAGCGCGCGCTAACGCCGCCGAAGGGCTCGAATTCCTTGACGGCGGAGGCCGCGGAGCGGGGGCGGGCGCTCAACCCGGTTGCTTGCGCAGATCTTCGAGAATCTCGCGGACCTCGTCGGCGCGCTCCGGCGGGCCGACGACGCAGCCCCACCCCTTTTGCGTCTGAAAGATCCCGTCATAGGCGGCGTCGCGGAATGACTGAATGAAATGGGGAATTTCGCGTTCGCGCAGGATATCGCCCAACAGCGCCGCCTCGACCTCATTTTCCAGCGTCGCGATCCGAGTGGTTTCCATATTTTTCGGCTCCCTGGGCACATCGGTCGGGCCCCGCCGCGCGGCGGCTGGTGCAACTGCCCTTGCGCCATGATGGACCGCCGATGGGATGAAAATCAACCGGGCCGGGATCGGCGCCGCGCCCGATCGCGGCCGACTGTCCCGCACAGTATCGGGATAGGCCGTCCGAACGGTCGGATCTGACGGATTTCGTTCACGCACCTGACTCCCGCGCCAACCGGCTACTCCAGCGCCGCCGGCTCCAGGTCGTCGGGCGGCGGGCCGCCAAGACGCTCGCCGGTGGCGGTGTAGCGGCCCCCGTGGCACGGGCAGTCCCAGGTCGCCGCGGCTTCATTCCACTTGACGATGCAGCCCAGGTGCCGGCAGACGGGCGAAAGGATGGTCAGCTCGCCGCCGGGATCGCGCCAGACGGCCAGTTTCCGCCCCTGATAGCGCACGAGCCGCCCCTCGCCGGGGCCGACCTCCGCCAGGCTGTCGACGCGCTCCCCCTCAAAAGGAATCCGCGCATATTCCAGCGCGGTCCGCAGATTTTCGGGAACGAACCGATCCAGCGCGGCGAGGCCCTTGACGCGGCGCGGATCGAGCAGGCCGGCCAGCGGGTTGGGCTCGTTAGTCAGCAGATCGGCCAGCAGCAGGCCGCAGGCGGTGCCCCACGTCAGGCCGTTGCCGGCATATCCCGTGGCGATCCAGATATGATCCGCCCCGACGAGCCGGCCGGCGAACGGCGCGCCGTCGGCCGGCTCAACGAACTCATCGGACCAGCGCCCCTCGACGGCCTCGACCGCGAACCGGGCACGGGCATACTGTTCGAGCTGGGCCAGATGATCCAGTTCATTAATCGGCAGGCCGGTGCGATGATCGGCCCCGCCGATCAGGACCAGATGCGGGTCGTCGCCGCCGTAGCGGCGAATGTAATGGTAAGGCTCGGCGTCGTCCCAGAAGAGGGCGTCGTGCAGCGGCGACGTGAGCCGGACCAGCAGAACATACGACTGCTGCGGATAGTTGCGCGTCTCGAGCGTCAGCGCGCCGACGTACGGCAGATGCGTGGCGACGATCACATCGCCGGCCTGGATCCGCGCCGCGGGCGTTTCGATCTGGGCCCCCCCGCCGTCCTGGGGCGGTTTGGCCGGCGACTGTTCATGGATCACGCCGCCGGCCTCGAGGAACCGGCGCGCCAGGCCCAGCACATACCGCAGCGGATCGAAGCGGGCCTGCCCGGTAATCCGGTAGCCGGCGTGACAGGGGAACGGCAGCGGCACCCGATCGAGCGCCTCCGCGCCGAGACCGAGCAGCCGGGCGGCGTCGGCCTCCCGCCCCAGATCGCCGGCGCCCGCGGCATTCTCGGTATAGAGGATCCCCTCGACCCGCTGGAGCTGGCAATCCGGGCTGAACCGGGCGCTCCATTGCTCGATCTGGCTGATCGCGGTCAGGTTGGCCCCCACCATCAGGCCGGCCTCGTGCTGGCCCCAGTCCTCGATCAGCCGGCCGAGGCCGGTATCGAGCAGGGCGGTCAGGTGGCCGGTGGAGCCGCCGGTGGCGCCGCCGCCGACCTGATGCGCCTCCAGAAGCATGACGCGCCGGCCGCGCTCCAGCAGATGGAGCCCGGCGGTGAGCCCGGTGATGCCGGCGCCCAGGATGACGACATCGGTCGCGCCGCCAGCACGAGCCGGGCGAAGTGGAGAGGTTCCGCGAGGCTTGCATGAGGTTACCCCGCCGCCGCGCCGAGCGCCGGCTGGTGCTGATGCTCGCAGATCGCGGCGAGCGTTTCGGCCACCTCGCGCGCCTTGATCGACTTCCGCCGCTGCCCCTGTTCCTTCTGGAATTCCAGCGCCAGGTCGTTGAGCGAGACGATCCCGACCAGCCGGTCCTGCTCGTCGACCACTGGAATCCGGCGGACCCGGTGCTGGCGCATCTGCGTCTCCACATCTTCGAGCGCGTCCCCGGGACGGCAGGCGCACAGGTCGGTCGACATCACGCTGGCAATCTCGATGGCGTGCAGCGGCGCGCCGCGCGTATAGGCGGCCATGCAGATGTCGCGGTCGGTGAGGATGCCGACGACCCGGCGCTCCTCGTCGATGATCGGCGTCGCGCCGCAGTCGCACTCCCACATGCAGCGGGCCGCCTCGCTCAGGCTGTCGCCGGGGCGGCAGCAACTGACTTCGCGCGTCATTACGTCCTGGATTCTCATGATGCGTGTCCTTCCATTATAGCATTCAGGGCTTGACGTGTCGCAGGACCAGCAGGGTCCTGGCGTCGACCGCAATCCGGTCACGAGCGTTGATATCCTGTTTCCCCTCGCCCTGCCCCGGATCGCTCGTGTCGATGTAGCGCGCCCACGTCTTGCGCTGGTCGTCGGGCGGCAGCTCGAACTCCACCGGCTCGATATGGGCGTTGAACAGCAGATAGAAATCGTGGTCGGTGATGAAACCGCCGGCGGCGTCGCGGTCGGCGATCTGACTGCCGTTGAGAAACACCAGCAGCGATCGGGCGAAGCCGTTGTCCCAGTCCTCGTCGTTCATCTCCTCGCCGTTGGGGCGAAACCAGACGATGTCGCCGCGCCGGCCGCGGCCGACCGGTTCGCCGCTCAGCCATTTCCAGCGGCGCAGGGTCGGATGCTCGCGGCGGATGTGAATCAGCCGCTGGACGAACGCGAACAGGTCCTGATCCATGTTCTCCCAGTCCAGCCACGAGATTTCGTTGTCCTGGCAATAGGCATTGTTGTTGCCCTGCTGCGTGCGGCCGATCTCATCGCCCCCCAGGATCATCGGCACCCCCTGCGACAGGAGGAGCGAAGCCAGGAAGTTGCGCTGCTGGCGGCGCCGCACTTCCTGGATCCCGGGGTCATTGGTCGGGCCCTCCGCGCCGAGATTGAACGACCGGTTGTCAACGCTGCCGTCGCGATTCTCCTCGCCGTTGGCCTCGTTGTGCCGGTCGTTGTACGAGACGAGGTCGCGCAACGTGAAGCCATCGTGCGCCGTGACAAAGTTGATCGAGGCGAACGGCCGACGGCCGGTATCTTCGTACAGATCGGCGCTGCCGGCGAAGCGGCGCGCGAAGTCGCCCAGCGCGGCCGGCTCGCCGCGCCAGTAGTCGCGCATCGTGTCGCGATAAGCGCCGTTCCACTCCGACCACAAAACGGGGAAGTTGCCGACCTGATAGCCCCCCTCGCCGACGTCCCATGGTTCGGCGATCAGCTTGACCTGGCTGATGACGGGGTCCTGATGAATCACGTCGAAGAACGAGACGAGCCGCTCCACCTCGTGAAGTCCGCGCGCCAGCGCGGCCGCCAGATCGAAACGAAAACCGTCGACGTGCATCTCCAGCACCCAGTAGCGCAGCGAATCCATCAGCAGCTGCAGCACCGGCGGGTTGCGCATGTTGAGCGTGTT
>MVZB01000070.1 GCA_002068205.1 candidate division BRC1 bacterium ADurb.BinA292 | reverse complement strand
GAACCCGCCATCGCCCAGCTCGGCACCGCCTTCCAGATTGTCGACGACCTGACCGATTTTGAGTTCGACCTGGGTCGCCGCAGCCACAACCTGCTCGTCGCTCAGATCCATCATCATGGCTCCGACGCGGAGCGCGCCCGCCTGGCGCGGCTGTGGGAGGCGCGCGAAGCGGGCGACGGCCTGGTTGAGGAGCATTTCGCCGATTCGGCCCGCACGGTGCTCGAACTGGCGCGCGAGGAAGCCCGCGCCAGTTTCGCCACGCTGGCCCAACTCGGTTTCTGGTTTCCACCCGATCTGGCCGACGAAGTCGTCCATGCCATCGTCGGCATCGAAGGGGTCGCCCGGATGGAGTCGCTGACGACCGCGCGCGGCAACGGCTGACTTCCTCCCATTCCGTTTGACCCCATCCGCCCACTACTGCTTGGAAAGCCCCCAAACCATGCCCAAGAAACATCCCCAGCCGCAACCAATCGAACGCGTGGGGCTGGACGAAGACCTGGCCGACGAGCAGGCCAACCCGCGGATCGCCGAGGCCACGCGCATGCTGCTGACGGAGATCGGCGAGGATCCCCGGCGCCAGGGGTTGGCGCGCACGCCCGAACGCGTCGCCCGCGCCTGGGAATATCTGACGCAGGGCTACCGGACCGACCTGCACACGATCGTCAACGGCGCGATCTTCGACGAGAAATACGACGAGATGGTCGCCGTCAAGAGCATCCAGTTTTTCTCGCTCTGCGAGCACCACCTGCTGCCGTTCTACGGCAAATGCCACGTCGCCTACATCCCCGACGGCAAGGTCGTCGGCATCTCGAAAATACCGCGCATCGTCGACATGTTCGCCCGCCGGCTGCAGATCCAGGAACGCCTGACCGCCCAGATTGCCGAGAGCCTGCACGAGGTCTTGAGCCCCAAGGGGGTCGGGGTCGTGATGGAGGCGTATCACATGTGCATGATGATGCGCGGCGTGGAGAAACAGGACAGCCTGACGACGACGAGCGAAATGCTGGGGGTGTTCAAGACGAGCCCCCAGACGCGCGCCGAGTTCTTGAGTCTGATGGGGATCAAGATCGCGTGATTGGCGATCGTGCGGGATGCCGCCGCGGATCACTCGACAAAAACGTCACGTTTTGCTATAAATCCGCCGTGTTGTCCCGCTTGCGCCACGCCCGTTTCATCTGGTTGCTGCCGTTGCTCTATCTGTTCGGCGCCGGCGGCGCGGCGCATGGCTTCGTCCTCTGCCTTGACGAGGACCATCTGGCCGTCGAGCTCTCCCACCAACCGGAACGGTTCTGCGCGCCGCATTGCGCGCCCGGTCCCGCCGCCGCGGATGAGCGTGCGCGCGTCATCACCGGCGCGGACCCGCACGAGGGCTGCCTGGATCTGCTCCTGATCGGCGGCCATGCCCAGCCGGTCCCGGTCAAGATCGAGCGGAAAGGCTGCGAAGCGCCGGCGCCGCCGGTTCTGGCCTCCGTGGACATGCCGCGCCGCGAAGCCGGGCTGTTCACGGGGCAGCGCGGCCCGACCGTCATCGACTCCAGCGCGCCGCGCTGCGCCCCGCTTGCCCTGCAATTACTCCGAACCGTCATCCTCATCATTTGAGACTCCGCGTCGGCTGAATCGCGGGCGCCCGCGCTGCCGGGCGCCGAGCCGCGGCCACGGCTCCCCGCCCGGCCGCTTCAGTCCTTTGCGGAGCTCGACGATGCGTCTTCCTCTCTGGCTGGGCCTGCTGGCCGCCATTGCGCCGGTGGCCGGATGCCTCCGACTCGCACCTGCACCCTACACGGCCAGTCGGCCGGCGCCGTGCCCGCCAGGGCAGGGGAGCGCCGAGACCTTCGCGCGCGTGAGCTTGCCGGAACCGGCGGCCGAGTATCAGACGCTGCCGATCGAAGCGCCGACGGGGGTGTTGACGCTGGCCGACGCGATCAACCGGGCGCTGGATCGGCACCCGGAGCTGGCCGCGCTGGAGCAGGAAGTCGCGGCGCGCGAGGCCGAGGTATTGCAAGCCGACCTGCCACCCAATCCGGAGCTTGAAGCGGAGATCGAAGATCTCCTGGGCGGCACGTCGGGCGCGGAGCCGGAGCAGCAGGACCTGAGCGGTTTCACCGGCGCCGAGGCCACCCTCACGCTGAGCCAGACCATCGAACGGGCCGGCAAGCGGCTCAAGCGCCGCCATCTGGCCGAGCGGCAGGCCGACGCCGCGGCCTGGGACATTGAGGCCCGGCGTCTGGAGCTCCTCACGCGGGTGCAGGCGGCGTTCGTCGAGCTGCTCGCCGCGCAGGAGAAGGTCAATCTGGCCCGGCAATTGGCGGAGATCGCGACGCAGGCCCACGAGACCGTCGCGCGGCGCGTCGAAGCCGGCAAGATTTCGCCGATCGAGGAGAAGCAGTCGCGCGTGGCGTGGGAAGTCCAGCGCACCGACCTGGCGGCGGCCGAAGCCGAACTGGATGCTGCCCGCCGGCGTCTCGCCGCGCTGTGGGACGCCCAGCCCGTGTTCGGCGAGGCCGTCGGCGATCTGGAACGCCTGCCGCCCCTTCCCGCCGCGGCGGATCTGGAGACGCTGCTGGCGGACAACCCCGAAGTTGCCCGCTGGGCGACCGAGATGGCGGTTCGCCGCGCCGCGCTCGAACTGGCCGAGGCCGAGGCGCGGCCCGATCCGACGCTCCGCGTCGGCGCCCGCTATTTTAATGAAACCGAAAATCACGCATTGATATTAGGTTTTTCCATTCCCCTGCCGCTGTTCGACCGCAATCAGGGCCAGATCGCCGCCGCGCGCCACCGATTGGAACAGGCCGAGTCCGAACAGGCGGCCGCCCGCCGCCGGCTGCGCGAGCAACTGATTGAATTGCATGGGCGCGCGGCCGGCGCGCGCGACGAGGCTGAGCGGCTGCGAACCGTGGTCCTTCCCGACGCGCAGGCGGTGTATGAATCCCTGCTCGAAGGGTTCTGGCTCGGCGAATACTATCTGATCAACGTGCTCGACGCCCAGCAACGGGTCTTTGAACTGCGCGGACGATACCTGGACAAGCTGACCGAATTTCAGCAGGCCACGGCGGAACTGGAGGGCTTGATCGGGGCGCCGCTGGCGACCGTCGCGGCCGATGCCGCAGGCGCGAACGACAGGATCGAGGAGACCGAACCATGAGAAGCAAGGCGTTGATTGCGGCGCTTGCCGCGATGCTGGCCATCGGCGTCGCCGCCGGCATCCGCTCGGGGACGCTGGCGCGCATTTCCATTGGCTTTTCCGCGCAGGCGCAGGAGGATGCGCATCACGACCATGCGGACCACGAGCACGAGAGGCGTTCGGCGGCGGAGACCGGCCACGTCCACGAGGCTGCACATACGCACGAGGAACATGCGCACGATGCGCACGGCCACGACGAGCATGATCACGATGCGCATGGCCACGGCGCGCATGAGGCGGTTCATGCCGTGTCGTTCACGCCGGAGCAGCTCGAGCGGCTCGGCATCCAGGTCGCGACGGCGACCAGCGGCACGCTCGAAGCCTACGCTGAGTTCCCCGGCGAGATCCGCCTGAACGAAGACGCCCTGACTCACGTTGCGCCGCGCGTGGCCGGCATCGTCCGCGAAGTGAACGCCACGCTGGGCGACGCGGTCCGGCAGGGCGACGTGATGGCCGTGCTGGAAAGCCGCGATCTGGCGGATCTGAAGGCCGAATATCTGGCAGCGCGCGAACGCGTCGCGCTGCGTGAACTGACCTACGAGCGCGAAATAGCCCTCTTTGACAAGCAACTCAGCCCCGAGCAGGAATATCTTGACGCGCGCCAGGCGGTGCGCGAGGCGAGCATTGAACTGAACGCCGCCGGCCAGAAACTCCGCGCGCTCGGCTTTTCCGAGGATTATCTCCAGGCGCTTTCCAACCGGCCCGACGCGCAACTGACCCGTTACACTTTGATCGCCCCCGCCGACGGCGTCGTCATTGAGAAACACATCACGCGGGGTGAAGTGCTCGACGAAGCGAGCCAGCCGTTTACGATCGCGGATCTGTCGACCGTCTGGGTCGATCTGGAGGTCTACCAGAAGGACCTGCCGCGGATTCGCGAGGGGCAGCAAGTAGTGATCTCCGCCGGCGAGGCGACGGCGCCGGCCGTCGGCCAGATCGGCTACATCGGCCCGATCGTCGGCGAACAGACGCGCACGGCGCTGGCGCGCGTCGTCCTGCCCAATCCCGCGCGGCGCTGGCGCGCCGGCATGTTCGTGACCGGGCGCGTCGCCGTCGACGCCGTCCCCGCGCCGATTGTGGTTCCCAAGACCGCCATCCAGACGATGGAGGACGCGCAGGTGGTGTTCGTGCGCGGGGCGGAGGGCTTCGCGCCGGCGCCCGTTCTGCCCGGCCGCGAGGATCAGGACGAAGTTGAAATCCGCGAGGGACTTCGCGCCGGTCAGCAATACGCCGCCACCGGCGCGTTCACGCTGAAGGCGGAACTGGCGAAGGGAAGCTTCGACGCCCACGGCCACGCGCACTGAGTTCACGTGATCGACCGCGGAATAAGGAAAGAAACGAGTTGATGCTGAAGTACATACAAACCATTCTGGCCACGCGCTGGCTGATGCTGGCGCTCGGCGTGCTGGTCGTCGCGGGGGGATGGTTCAGCTATGAGCGCCTGCCGGTCGACGCGCTGCCCGACGTGACGCCGGCGCTGGTGCAGGTCTTCACGCTGACCGAGGGGCTGGCCCCCGAGGAAGTGGAGAAATTCGTGACGTATCCGGTCGAGAGCGTGATGAACGGTCTGCCGGGCGTCGATCACATCCGCTCGGTCTCCAATTTCGGCCTGTCGGTGGTGAATATTTACTTTGAGGACGGGACCGATCTTTATTTCGCGCGGCAGCTTGTCGGCGAACGGCTTGGCGAAGCGCGCGAGCAGATCCCCGAGGGCTTCGGCGAGCCGCGCATGGGCCCGATCACGACCGGCATGGGCCAGATCCTGTTCTACCGGCTGGAGGACGCCACCGGCCGCTACAGCCCGACCGAAATGCGCACGATCCAGGACTGGATCGTGAAATACAACCTGCAGACGGTCAAGGGCGTCACCGAGGTTCTCTCGCTGGGCGGCCAGGTCAAGCAGTATCAGATTCTGATCCGGCCGGCGGACCTGCTGCGCTACGGGCTCACGATCCACGAAGTGGTGGAATCGGTCGAGGCGAATAATTCCAATGTCGGCGCCCAGTTTATCATTAAGAATTCCGAGCAATACATCGTGCGCTCGGTCGGCTTGGCCGAGGACCTCGACGATTTGGAATCAATCGTGCTCAAGACGGTCGACGGCACGCCCGTTTATCTGCGCCAGGTCGCCGATGTCGTGATCGGCGGCGAGCCGCGCCAGGGGCTGGCGACGGCCGACGGCCGGGGCGAAGCGGTCGTCGGCATGGTCCTCAAATTGATCGGCACGAATACCTCCGAGGTCATCGCGCGCGTCAAGGCGCGGCTCGACGAAATCAACCGAATCCTCCCCGCGGGCGTGCGCATCATCGCCTACTATGACCAGGCCACGCTGGTCGAGAACGTTGTCAACACCGTCACGACGGCGCTGGTGCAGGGGATCGTGCTGGTCGTCATCATTCTACTGGCGTTCATGGGCGGGCTGCGGCCGAGCCTGGTCGTCGCACTCTCGATTCCATTCTCGATCCTGTTTGCGTTCATGTTGATGAAGCTGCTGGGCATTTCGGCGAACCTGATGTCGCTCGGCGGCCTGGCGATTGCGATCGGCATGATGGTTGACGGCACGATCGTGATGGTCGAGAACGTTGACCGCGTCCTGCGCGAGAGCGATCCCGACGAGTCGCGGCTGGGCGTGGTGACGCGCGCGTGCGCCGAGGTCGGCCGGCCGATTTTCTTCGCCATTGGCATCATCGTGCTGGTGTTCCTGCCGCTCTTTACGCTGCAGGGGGTCGAGGGCAAGACGTTTCGTCCACTCGCCTACACGATCTCGCTGGCGATGTTCGGTTCGCTGCTCTTCGCCATGCTGCTGGCGCCGGTGTTCGCGTATTGTTTCATGCGCCCGCCGCGCCGCGCCCGCCGCGACCACAAGCCCGCCGGCGAGAACTGGATCGTCCGGCTGCTGCTCTATCCCTATCGTCCGGTGGTCGGCCTCTTCGTGCGCGGGCGCGTGCTGGCCGTGCTGCTGGCGGTGGGAATCTTCGCGCTCGGGCTGGCGATCTTCCCGTTGCTCGGTTCGGAATTCCTGCCGCGGCTGAACGAGGGGGACCTGCTGATCCGCGCGACGATGGCGCCGTCGATCTCGCTCGAGGAGGCCGGCCGGACGATTACCCGCTTCGAACAGGACCTGCGCGCGCGATTCCCCGAGGTCAGGCAGGTCGTCTCGCGCGTCGGCCGCGGCGAGGTCGGCGCGCACGCCGATCCGGTCAACAACGCCGAGATTTTCGTTGAACTGCGGCCGCGCGCCGAATGGACCAGCGCGGCGACGCCCGAGGCCCTGATGCAGATGATGAGCGAGGCGTTCGAGGACTACCCCGGCGCGCAGTTCAACTTCACCCAGCCGATCGCCGCCGCCGTCGATGAGCTGCTGACCGGGACCAAGGCGGAACTGGCGATCAAGCTGTTCGGCCCCGACATGGAGGTGCTGGCGGCGAAGGCCGACGAGATCGCCGCCGTGATCGGCGAGGTCCCCGGCGCCGCCGACGTCCAGAAGGACCAGGTGACGGGAACGCCGCAGGTGCGCATCCGCATGCGCTACGACCAGCTCGAACGCTACGGCCTCAACGTGCGCGACGTGCAGGAGGTGATCCGCGCGGCGATCGGCGGCGCCGAGGCGGGCCAGATTTTCGAGGGGGTCCGCCGGTTTGATATCACCGTCTGGTATCACCCCGAGCACCGCGCCTCGATCGAGGCGATCCGCCGCATCCTGATCCCCGGGCCGGGCGACCTGCGCATCCCGCTGGAAGACGTGGCGCACGTCGAGGAGATCGTCGGTCCGCGCCAGATCACGCGCGAAAACAACCAGCGCTTCATCACGGTCCAGACCAACGTGCGCGGGCGCGATATCGGCTCGTTCGTCGAGCAAGGGCGGGCCGCCATCGCCGCGCGCGTCGATCTGCCCCCCGGCTACCTTGTTACCTGGGGCGGCCAGTTCGAGCTGCAGCAGCAGGCCAACCGCCGGCTCGCGATCGTCGTTCCCGTCACGCTGCTGCTGGTGTTCCTGCTGCTCTTCAGCAGCTTCAATTCCATTCGCAATGCGCTGCTGATTCTATTAAATATTCCGCTGGCGCTGGTCGGCGGCGTGGTCGGGCTCTGGCTGGCCGGGCTCAACCTCTCGGTGCCCGCGTCGGTCGGGTTCATCGCGCTGTTCGGCATCGCGCTCGAAAACGGCATGGTGCTGGTCACCTGCCTGAACCAGCTTGTGCGCGAGGGGCTGCCGATGGCCGAGGCGTGCGTGCGCGGGGCCTGCCTGCGGCTGCGTCCCGTGCTGATGACCGCCGCGACGACGGCGCTGGGCCTGATCCCGCTGCTGTTCTCCAGCGGCACGGGGAGCGAGGTGCAGCGCCCGCTGGCCACCGTCGTCATCGGCGGCCTGGTCTCGTCGACGATCCTGACGCTGCTCGTGCTGCCGGCGCTCTACAAGTGGTTCAGCATCCCGCCGCAGCGGGGGTAGAATGGGGTGATCGAGCAATCCTTGAGAGCCGAGGACGAGGACGAGAGACGAGGGACGATCTGGGAGTGAGGACGAGGGACGGATTTGGCACGGGAATACCATGAACACCCGACTGACTTGATGAGCGACGCGCGGCTGTGGTGGGCGGTCGCCGTGAACCTGCTGTTGACGGTCGCGCAGGTGATCGGCGGCGGGCTGGCCGGCAGCCTGGCGCTGGTCGCCGACGCGCTGCACAACCTGAACGACGCGGCCTCGCTCGGGATCGCGCTGGCGGCGCGCCGGATCTCGCGCCGGCCGCCCGACCGGCTGCGCACGTTCGGCTACCGCCGGGCGCAGATCATCGGGGCGCTGATCAACCTGACGGCGCTGATTCTCGTCGCCCTCTACCTCGTGTTCGAAGCGGTTCTGCGCTGGTTCGAGCGCAACCCGATCGACGGCTGGATCGTCGTCTGGCTGGCCGGCCTGGCGCTGGCCGTGGACCTGGCCACGGCGCTGTTGACCTACACGATGAGCCGGACGAGCCTCAACATCAAGGCGGCGTTCATCCATAACCTGTCCGACGCGCTCGCCTCGGTCGGCGTGATGCTCGCCGGCACGCTGATCCTGCTGTATGAGTGGTACTGGACCGATCTGGCCGCCACGCTGCTGATCTCGGCCTACATCCTGTGGCAGAGCGTCGGAATGCTGAAGGAGACGATTCACATCCTGATGCAGGGGACGCCGTCCGACGTGCGGGCGGAGGAAATCGCCGCGGCGCTGGAGACGGTGGCGGCGGTCCGCGAGCTGCATCACGTGCATGTCTGGCAGATCGACGAGCACCACCGGTCGTTCGAGGGGCACGTGGTGATCGGCGAGGCCTCGCTGCCCGAGATGGAGTGCATCAAGCGCGACCTGCGCGCGATTCTGGCCGAGCGGTTTCAGATCCAGCATTCAACCCTGGAAGTGGAGATCGCCGAGCAGCTCAACGGCATCGCCTGCGCGCGGCGCGAGCACGCCCATTGAATGGGGTCCGCACGGGAAAGGAAATCTGAATCCTATGGACATCAACCCGGGCCGGTGCCATGAATGGAAGATCGGCGCGTTGCGGCCGCGGATTCACCCGGGTGGGAATCGCGCGCCGCGCACCGCATTGGCCGCATCGGCCGCGCCGATGGCTCAGCTCGTCGCATCCTTTGCTCACCCGGCTCAAGGAAGGTTCCGTGTCCACGCACGCCCCGCCCCCGGCTGATCCTGTCAAGCTGCGCGTCACGCATTTCGCGGCGATGAAACGCGAGGCGCGGCGGATTGCCGTCGCCACGGCCTACGACGCCATTACCGCCGCCTGGTGCGAGCGCGCCGGCATCGACCTGATCCTGGTCGGCGATTCGCTCGGCAACACCGCACTGGGTTACGAAACAACGATCCCGGTCCGCCTGGAGGCGATGCTGCATCATGCCGCCGCGGTCGCGCGCGCCGCGCGTCGCGCCTTCCTTGTCGGCGACATGCCGTTCATGACCTGCCGCGTCTCGACCGAGCAGACGCTTGTCAACTGCGCCCGCATGATCCAGGAGGGCGGCATGGAGGCCGTCAAGCTGGAGGGGGGCAGCGAAGTCGCGCCGATGGTCGAGCGCCTCGTCGCCGCCGGCATCCCGGTCATGGGCCACATCGGCCTGCTGCCGCAATCGGTGCACCAGCGCGGCGGCTACCGCGTGCAGGGTCGCGACCAGCAGACCGCCCGGCAACTGCGCGACAGCGCCCGCGACCTGGAGCTGGCCGGCGCGTTTTCCATCGTGCTGGAAGGGATCCCCGCCCCGCTGGCCGCCGAGATCACCCGTTCGATCCAGATCCCGACGATCGGCATCGGCGCGGGGCCCGACTGCGACGGCCAGGTGCTTGTCCTTTCCGACCTGCTCGGGATGATCGACGGTCCGAGGCCGAAGTTCGTCAAATCGTATGCGACCCTCCACGACCAGGCCGCCGCCGCGCTCGCCGCGTATGCCGACGATGTGCGCGCCGGCCGATTCCCGACCGCGGAGCACAGCTATGGCGCCGAACCATGAGACGGTCAATCGCGCGCAGCCGCAGCTTCAGCTTACGCCGGAGCTGACCCGCCTGCTGCGCGCGGCGCTGAAGGAGGATCTCGGCCCGGGCGACGTGACGACCGAGCGCACCGTGGCGCCGCGCGTGCGCGGGCGCGGCGAGCTGATCGCCAAGCAGGCCGGCGTGCTGTGCGGCGCGCCGGTCGCCGCGGCCGTCTGGCGTCTGGCCGATCGCGGCGTGAAAATCCAATGGCATTGCCGCGACGGCGAGCGCGTGCGGGCGGGCGACCGCGTCGCCACGCTTGAGGGCCGGATGCGCGGGCTGCTGGTGGGCGAACGGCTGGCATTGAATTTTCTGCAGCGGCTCTCGGGCATTGCGACGCTGACCTGCCGGTTCCACGACGCGGCGGGGGGCGCCAACGGCCCGCTCATCTGCGACACGCGCAAGACGACGCCGCTGTGGCGCGCGCTGGAGCGCTACGCCGTCCGCGTCGGCGGCGGCATGAATCACCGCTTCGGCCTGTTCGACATGGTGCTGATCAAGGAGAACCACGCGCGCGCGGCCGGCGGCTTGCGCGAGGCGATCCGCGCGGTGAAGGCGCCCGGCGCGCAAGACGGACGGAAAAGGCTGAAGGTGATGGCCGAGGCGCGCGACGCCGAGGAAGTTGCGATCTGCTGCGCCGAAGGGGTCGACCTGATCCTGCTGGATAATTTCACGCCGGCGCGGGCGCGCGCGGTCATCGCGCGCTTCCGCTCGTGCGGCATCCCGTTCGAGATCTCCGGCGGCGTGACGCTGAAAAACGTCGCGGCCTACGCCCGGGCCGGCGCCGACCGGATTTCGATCGGCGCGCTGACGCATTCGGCGCCCGCACTGGATCTCTCGCTGCAGTTGTATCCAGTGGAATAAGCGCGGCGTATCGTCCCCCGTCGGATCGGTCGGATCCGACGGCTTTCAGGATCAGCCGCCGGTCGATCCTCGGGGTGGAACGGTCGCTTGAGCCCGGTTTCTTCATGACCACCCCTCAGTCAACCATTGCCCCGCTTCTGGAACCATTCGCGCCGGCTCGCCCCACGCGGGCCCACCCGCTCGACCGCTTGGCCACTCTCGTCGAACTGATCCTTGCGGAGAACACCCGCCAGAACCTTACCGCGGACAAGACACCCGAGCTCTTCTGGCCGCGGCATATCGAGGATGCCGTGCGGGCGGCGGCGGCGCTGCACGCGCGCGTCGCGGCGCTGGCCGCTCCCCGCATCCTGGATATCGGCGCCGGCGGCGGCATCCCCGGGCTCGTCTGGTCGCTGCTCTGGCCGTCGGCGAAGGTCGTGCTGCTCGATTCACGCCGGAAGCGGACGGCGTTTCTCGAGCGCGCCGCCCGCGAACTCAACCTCCCCTGCGTCGACGTTCTGACCGGCCGCGCCGAGGAACTGGCCCACGACGCGCGGCACCGCGAGGCATACGACCTGGCGACGGCGCGCGCCGTCGCGCCGCTGCCCGTGCTGCTCGAGCTGGCGCTGCCGTTCGCGGCCGTGGGAGGCGCGTTCGCCGCCATCAAGTCGGCCGATCAGACGATGGAACTCGCAGCGGCCGCGGGGGTTCCCGAACGTCTCGGCGCCCGCGCGGCCGGAGAACTCGACTACCGCCGCTCGGACGGAAAAGCCTGCCGGGTCCTGATTTATCAAAAGCGCGGTCCCACTCCCAGCCGCTTTCCCCGCAACGGCGCGCAGCTTGCCCGCCGTCCGCTGGGGCCGGCCATGGATTCGGCTTGACTCCCCCGCCCGCCCGCCGATGATGGTTCCAGACGATCTTGTCCGCGTTGTATTGGCCGCTTGCCGGTTGCTTGAAAGGAAGGTGTCCCCGATCCCATGGTGGACCTGTTCTGGATCAGCCTGAGCGGCGTCGATCGGGTCTTTCTGATCTGCACCCTGATCGGCGGGCTGCTTTTCATTGCGCGGGGGGTGCTGGGCCTGTTCGGCCTTGGCGACCACGGCGCCGACGTCGGCGTCGACCTTTCCATGGCCGATCTGACCGAAGGGGCGGACCTGAGCTTCAAGGTGCTGACGCTGCAGGGGATCACCGGCTTTTTTCTGATCTTCGGCTTGACGGGCCTGGCGCTGCACCGCGGCAGCCGCGTCGGCGAACTGGCCTCGATCCTCGGCGCGCTGGTGGCCGGCGCCGCGATGGTCCTGCTGCTGGCCAAGCTGACCCAGATGATGCAGGGGCTGCACTCGAGCGGCAATATCGACATGCGCCA
Organism: candidate division BRC1 bacterium ADurb.BinA292; assembly: GCA_002068205.1. GTDB lineage: Bacteria > Sumerlaeota > Sumerlaeia > MVZB01 > MVZB01 > MVZB01. The sequence continues at coordinate 1,652 of MVZB01000070.1, read as the reverse complement.
GGCCGCCGGCCAGTCGGCCCTGGTCTACCTGACGATTCCGCCCAGGGGGACCGGCCAGATCCAGATCAGCATCCAGGGGCGCAGCCGGATCGTCGACGCGATGAGCAAGGAAGATGAGCCGATCAAAACCGGCGAGCGCGTCGAAGTCGTCGAGGTCGTCAACAGCGGCCTGATGCTGGTCAAGCGCGCCTGACTTTCTGGTTCGATCAAACCTTCGCAGGGGGAATTCAAGATGCCATTCGTTGACTCCAGCCTGGGGTTCTGGGTCGTGCTGATCGTGATCGTGATCGTGCTGCTGTTCTCGACGATCGCGTTCCTGGCTTCGCGTTACCGGCGCTGTCCGTCCGACCGGATCCTGGTGATTTTCGGCAAGGTCGGCACGGGGCAATCGGCGCGCTGCATCCACGGCGGCGGCACATTCGTCTGGCCGCTGATCCAGGATTACATGTATCTGAGCCTGGTGCCGATGACGATCAGCATCCCGCTGAAGAACGCGCTATCGCTGCAGAACATCCGGATCGACGTGCCGAGCACGTTCACGGTCGGCGTCAGCACACAGCCCGAGATCATGAACAACGCGGCGGAACGCCTGCTGACGCTGCGCCGGCAGGAAATCGAGGACATGGCGCGGGAGATCATCTTCGGCCAGTTGCGCCTGACCGTCGCCTCGCTGACGATCGAGCAGATCAACCAGGATCGGGAAAGTTTCCTCGAAGCGATTCGCAAGAACGTGGAGCCGGAGCTGAACAAGATCGGGCTCTATCTGATCAACGTCAACATCACCGACATTACCGACGAATCGACCTATATCGAAAGCATCGGCAAGAAGGCGGCGGCCGAGGCGATCAACCAGGCCAAGATCGACGTCGCCGTGCAGGACAAGATCGGCTCGATCGGCGAAGCCGAGGCGGTGCGCGAGCGCGAGATCCGCGTGGCGCAGAACGTGGCCGAGGCGGACAAGGGGCGCAAGGCGGCCGAGGCCGATCAGCGCGTCTTCGTCCAGCAGCAGGAGACGACGGCGACGATCGGCGAGGCCGAGGCCAACCGCGAGAAGGAAATCCGCGTGGCGGAAAACATCGCCGCGGCGGATAAGGGGCGCAAGGCGGCCGAGGCCGACCGCCGCGTTTTCGTCCAGCAGCAGGAGGCCGATGCCGTCAAGGGCGAGAACACCGCCAAGGCGAACATCGCGGCCTACAACGCCGAACTGGCGATCAAGCAGGCCGAGGCGACGCGACGCGGCGAAGTGGCGCGCCGCGAGGCCGAAGTCGAGATCCAGAAGGCGCAGGCCCGCGCCGAGCAGGAGCGGCTGACGGCCGAAGAGGTGGTGCGCCAGGAAATCGAGCGGCGCAAGATCGAGATCGCGGCCGAAGCCGAGGCCGAAAAACGCCGGCGCGAGGCACGCGGCGACGCCGACGCCATCCTGGCCCGCTACCAGGCGGAGGCGGCCGGTACGCGCCAGGTGCTCCAAGCCAAGGCCGAGGGCTACGCGGCGCTGGTCAAGAGCTGCGGCGGCGATGCGAACGCCGCCGCGACGCTGCTGATGATCGAAAAGCTGGAGGAGATCGTCGCGCGGCAGGTCGAGGCGATCAGCAAGCTGAAGATCGACAAGATCACGGTGTGGGATTCGGGCGGCGGCAACGGGCGCGGCGGTT
>MVZB01000069.1 GCA_002068205.1 candidate division BRC1 bacterium ADurb.BinA292 | reverse complement strand
GCTCGACGCCGATCCGCGCACGCCCGTGGACTGGTCCGAGAACGGCTGGGTGGGGTATGAAGATGACGCCGGCCTTCCCGGCATCGAAGGGGGCGCGGATCAACTGACTCGCCTGCCGATCGGTCAACCGGAAACCGGCGTCGGCCGCAGCGAGCTGTATCGGTGAGCCGCGGCTGGCTCAGGCCATGCCCGGCACGCGCATTTCGTCTCTCGTCCGCGTGATCGGTCGTCCTTCATTGAATCTGAAAGGACGTCAAGGACACAAGGGACACAAAGGACTTAAGGACGACGAACCACTCGCCCCGTTTCATCCTTGTCCCCGCTCAGGGCGTCGGGGGGAGGTGGTCGCGCTCGGAGGACGGGATCGCGCGTTGCAGCATCCGGATCGACGTCAGCCCGTGCGCCGACGGCGCGGGATAGAACAGATGGACGAGCCAGCCTTCGTCGCGTTCGACGGCCAGCGCGCGCAGTCCGCCGTCGTCCGCCGCGCCGGGAAGCTCCAGGAAGCCGAGCGTGCGCCAGGTGTGCCCGTCGAGCGAGATCGACTCGAGCCAGCCGCCGGGACGCGGATGGCCCGAGCGTGGGTCGAGGCGCGCATAGCCGTACCACACGCCGTCGACGTTCACCACGGTGGGACGCGCCAGACCCCGGGCAAGCGGGCTCCGGTCGCCGTTGAGGATCAGCCAGTCGCCGGCGGCGACGAAATCGCCCAGGTTTTCGGCATACCCCAGCGCGGGGCCGTCGTGCGTGGCGTAGTCGAACCAGATGCGCCAGCGGTCGCCATCGCGGACCAGCGCCGGATGGCGATACGACCCCATCTCGTGCCATTGACCCTCGACCAGCGGCAGGCCGGCGAAATCGCTCGCCTTGAGCAGCAACGGCGTCGGCGAGAGTTCCCACGTCAGGCCGTCGCTGGAGCGCCCGCCCATGATCCCGCGGATTGAGCCGTCGATATCGCCCGGCTGCCCGCCGGGGACGCCGTCGGCGTTGGGACCGGTGCTGGAGTAAGTCAGGTGCAGCGTCGAATCGAGCTTGACGACGTGCGCGTCGCCCGCCGCGATCGCATCGTAATACTGCCCGCCGGGGAGGATCACGGGGTGATGGCGGTCGATCCGGGCCGGTTCGATCCATTCCTCCTCGCCGGCCCAGACCAGCCAGGGACCTTCGACGAGCCTGGCGCGCGCGGTGAAGAGCGAGCGCGAGGCCCCGGCCAGGCCGGCCGTAGTGGGGGCGTCGAACCAAGCCCGGTAGCGCCAGGGATCATGCTCGGGATCGCGCAGGACCGTGAAGGCGCCAACGCCGCTCAGGCTGGTGACGACATCGGACGCGGCGCCCCAGAGCGCCGTGCGGTCGATCGTCAGGCCGATGGAGCTGGGATAGTCTTCGATCGAGAAGACCGGCGTCGGCACTGGCGCGGGGGCCATGGACGCGCTCGTCGGGGCGTCGACGTCGAGCGCGAGGGGGAACGTCGTTGGCGCGTCGGACGGGGAGGTGGCGGCGGTCGTCGGTTCGTCGCGCCGCGCGGCGATGCGGCCGAAGGTGGTGGGCAGGTCGTCGGGGCGCGGAACGAGCGAGCGGTAGGTGTGCGTGGGGGAGCTGGGCGCGCCGTCGGTCGGGGGTAGCGGCAACTGCGCCGGCAGTTGAGCCGGCGGCGCGCCGATAAGGATCCATGTCGCCACAATGAGCCCGACCGCGCCGGCCAGCCGACCGCGCATCCCCCCGAATCCAAGTCTCACGATCTGATTCCCATTTCTGGCATGGTGTCCGCCGCGCCGCGCCCGGCCCAGGATCGGCTCATGATAGGAAAAAACCCGACCAAGGCCAACGACAGATCGGCCGCGTGTCGGGATAGGGGTCAGGTTTGCCGGCGGTATTTGGCGGGGAGGATTTTCAGTTGTTCGCGGTATTTGGCGACGGTGCGTCGCGCGATGTCGAAGCCCTGCTGATTGAGCATCTCGGCGATCTTCTGGTCCGACAGTGGGCGGCGGGGGTCCTCGGCGGCGACGATGTGCTGGAGCTTTTCCTTGATTGCGCGCGAGCTGACCGCCTCGGAACCCTCCGACTCGATCGAGGAGGAGAAGAAGAATTTCAGCTCGTAGACGCCCTGCGGCGTCTCCACATACTTGCTGGAAGTGACGCGGGCGACGGTGCTCTCGTGCATGCCGACCATGTCGGCCACTTCGCGCAGGGTGAGGGGCCGCAGCGCCTCGACGCCCTTGTCCAGGAACGCGCGCTGGACCTCCATGATCGCCTCGGTGACGCGCAGGATCGTCGATTTGCGCTTCTCGATGTTCTTGATCAGCGTCAGCGCCGAGCGGTATTTCTCGACGGCGTATTCCTTTTCCTGCTGAGTCAGCGCATTGCGCCGCTGGTGCATCATCCGTCGGTAGAAACGATCGACCGACAGTTTGCCGGTCTGCCCCTCGTTGAGATAAATCATCAGCTCGCCGTCGATCACCTTGACGTAGACGTCGGGCGTGATGTAGTGCACCGATTCGGTCGACATCGAGCGGCCGGGGTGCGGCTCCAGGCGCGAGACCTTGTGGTAGAGGTCGATCAGCTCCTCCTCGCCGACCTCCAGCTTGCGCGCCAGCTCGCGAAACTTCTTCTTCTGGAACGTCGTCATGTGCTCTTCGAGGACTTTGCGCGCCAGTTCGCTGTAGGAACCGAGCTGCTTCATCTGGATCAGGAGGCATTCGGCGAGCGAGCGGGCGCCGATGCCGGGCGGATCGAATTCCTGCAGGATCGCCAGGACGCGCTCGACGCGGGCCGGCTCGACCTTGAATTCGTCGGCCGCCTCGGTCACCACCTCGGGCCGCAGGTAGCCGTCCTCATCCAGATTGCCGATCAGATACTCGCAGATCTGGCAATCGACGCCTTCGAGGGCGCTGCAGCGCAGTTGCCACGTCAGGTTGTCGTAGAGCGAGGAGCGGGCGGCGACGTATTCGGAGAAGTCGCGTTCCTCGATCTCCTCCGACGTGCCGGCGTAGCTGGAGTTCTCGGCGTCGCTGTAATACTCGTCCCAGTTCAGGTCGACCTCATCGAACTGCTCGGGGGCCTTTTCCAGGTCCGGGGCCTCGGGGACGTCGGCGATTTCGGTCGTTTCGGGGTCGCGCGGCGGTTCGGCTTCGCGTTCGCGCGCGGCTTCATCGGTTTCGGCCGCCGCGGCGGCCACCTCGGCCGGGCTGTCGGCCGGCGCTTCCTGAAACAGATCGCCGCCGTCCTCGGCGGTGAGGTTTTCGCCATCGGCCTCGATCCGGGCGTCCTCGCGACGGTCTTCGGCGCGCTCCTGGTCCTCGGGGACGTCCTCGTCGATTGTCAGGAACGGGTTTTCCATCAGCTCCTGGGTAGCCAACTGCTCCAGTTCGATCGCATTGAGCTGCAGCAACTGGATCGATTGCTGCATCTGCGGCGTCATGATCAGCCGCTGGGTTTGCTTCTGGACTTGTTGGAGATTCAGGGCCATCGGAGACCGTTTACGCGAGTCAGTCGAGTTACGGGTCGGGGAACGGTGCGTGTTCACCGTAGCCGACTGGAGCCGGGACATCAAGGGTTCCGGCAATTTTTCTTCTGGAAGTTCTGTTCGGCCAGACTGATCTTGAACTTAAGTTAAATGTTGCCAATCGTTCAAGAACCGTTCCAGATCGTGACCAGCTTACACGATACGGAGTCGGGAAGCAAGCGTAATGCCAGATTGAGCAGCGCTGCGCCGCCTTCTTGGGGCGCGACGGCTGCTTTACGAGGAGATGAGGAACAGCGGTGTCGAAGCGCGGCCGACACCCCGCTCCGGCGCCGCCCTCCACAGGGCGCGATTACAAGCCGCGCCGGGCGATTGTCTCGGTGATCAGCCGCCGCAGCCGCCCCCAGTCGCGCGGCTGGGGCAGGAGGTAGGGCGCCGGGTTCCAGAGGCCGCTATGGATCATGAAGGTGAGCCATTGCCCCCCCAGCAGGACGCCGTAGCCGGCGGTGGTGACGGCGGCCGCCCCCACCAGGCCGCCCTGGTTGCGGATCACCACCCACCAGATCACCGGGATGTAGAACAGCGCGGCCACCCAGGCCCAGATCGAGTTGACCTGCGGTCGGCCCAGTTGGGCACTGAAGTAGAGCGACAGCATGCGGCTGCAGGAGAGCATCAGGGTGCCGGGCAGCAGGATGCGCAGGGGGAGGATGGCGTCGGCATAGAGGTCGGTCAGGCCGATGCGGATGATCGGCCCGGCCAGGAGGAGCATGACGGCCATCAGCAAGCCGTTGACGAGGAAGTTGGTGCGGAACAGTTCGCGGGTCAGGCGGGCGGCCTCGGCCGGTTCGGCGACGCGCACCTGGCGATACCCGGCGCTTTCGAGGGCGGCCGACGGCATGAAGATCAGCATCGAGAGCTTCGGGGCGATCTGGTAGACGCCCAGCCCATGCATGCCGCGCGCCGCCAACACGAAGAGCTGGTCGAACCGGCTGACGATGATGCCGGCGACATTGCCGGCATAGCCGCGGAGGCCATAGGAACTCATCTCGCGCAAGCGGGCGGTCAGTTCGGCCGCGCTTGTACGGAAATTCAGCGGCGCCAGCGGGCGCAGCAGGCCAAACAGAACGGCGGCGCCCAGAGCCTGCAGCAGAGCCCAGGCGGTGACCAGCGCCGGCACGGACCAGCCGAGCCAGATGACGCCGCAGAGGCTGATGACGCTATTGATCAGGTTGAAGTAGAAGAGGAAGCGCGAGAGCTGGCGGACGCGTTGCAGGCCCACGAGCATCCCCTGGCCCGCCATGAGGTAGAGCGAAAAGGGGATGACGCCCAGGCTCACCAGCAGGAAGGCGCGGAATTCGGGTGGGATCTTTGAGAGGGCGGGGCGGAAGAGGGTGGCACCGAAGGCCCACCAGAGGAAAGCATCGATGGCGGTGATCAGAGCGATCAGGAGGAGAAACAGGGCGTGATCGGGCCCCGGCGGGGCGCCGGGAGCGGCCTCGCGCGCGCGGGAGACGAAGTAGCTGGCGGTCGGCTGGAGGCCCAGGTGGGTGAGGCTGACCGTCATCGTGTTGGCCAGGAGGAGGCCGATGAGGACGCCGCGCAGTTCCGGTTCCAGGTAAACCGCGACGACGGCCATGGAGAGGTATTGCAGGGCGGCGTTGGCCGCCTGCGCCAGCCAGTAGGCCAGGGTGTCGCGGGCGATGCTCATGGCGGATCACACGGTATCATCGCGCGCGGGAGCGTTCAATACGGCCTTGGGCGGGAAAAAGCGAGGCGGCCGTTCAGGACGGGCGATCCGCCGCGGGCCGTTTCCCGCGCGTGCTCAGGGGCGGGGTGTCGAGGGGCGGGATCTCGAATGAGTCAATCTGTTCGCCGTGCGCGCCGTAGGCATGGAAGCTCAGCCCATCGTCGTCGAGGGTCAGCCAGCCTAGAACGCGCTGACCGCTCTCCTGCGCCTCGCGCCGCGGGTCTTCGGGGAATTCGATCCCGCGCGACAGCTTGCCCCCCGAGCCGAGCGTCACATGATGGATGCCGGCCTTATCGACCAGCCGTTCATAGACGTGGTTGTGGCCGGAGAAGATGGCGTCGATGTGCGGGCCGTCGTCGAGGATCGGCCGCAGCAGGCGCTCGATTTTCCCGCTGCCGCCATGCTCGACCGTGCCGAGCAACGGGCGGTGCAGCAGCAGGACATGGTAGTCGGAGGTGTCGGCGGCCAGCGCCTTGGCCAGCCATTCAAGCTGGAGCGGGTCGTCGCCCAGGGTTTCGCTGTTGAGGACGAAAAAGCTGACGGCGTACTGGCCGTTGGTCAGGACCTGGCGATAGTATTCGCGCCCTTCCATGCGGAAGAGGGGGTCGTAGATTTCGCCGTGGCGATATTCCTTGCGCCGCACATCGTGATTGCCCAGGACGCCAAAGAAGGGGACGCGCTGGTCGAGCAAGGGGTGCAGGGGCTCGACAACGCGCCGCTCCAGCGCGGCCGGGTAGGGCAGGTCGTCATAGATGTTGTCGCCGAGCAGGAAGACCGCATCCAGATGGCGGCTGCGCGAGAGGTCCACCATGCGCCGCACGAGGCGTTGTTCGCCCAGGCCGCCGGTGCCCGAGTCTCCCATCAGTCCTACATGCAGCTCACCGTTCGAGGCCAAAGCCTCGTTCGGTTCGATCTCGGGTCGCCAGGCGACGACGAGACTGTCGCCATCGGCGAGGGTGCTTGCCGCTTCGCCGTAGCCGGCCTGCACGATCTCATCGTCCAGTTCGTGGTAATCGTCGGCGAGCAGCACCAGCACGTCGGGCAGTTTTCCGGACGCGATGGCCTCCTCGGCGTCCTCGAAGACATCCAGGACGCGATAGTCGCCATAGACGTGATAGCGGGAACTCGCCGCCTTCTCGACGGCGGCCACCTCGTTGCGGTTCGGCCCCAGCGCCGCTTCGACTTGCATCGCCAGCATCTTGGAGCTGCGTTCGGGATTGCGTGCCGGATAGACGGCCGCCAGTTCGGCCAGATGGACGGCATACGCGGCGAGGAAGAGCGCGGCGACAACCGCCAGGGATGTCTTGCGTTTCAGCAGCATGATAGCCGCGGCAATGACGGTCAGGCCGGCGCAGGCAACGATGACGGCGTGGTGATGCAGAAGGAAAATCCGGGAATCCCAGAAGAGATCCGGTCGCTCGTAGCCGACACCGGCCGCAAGAACGGCCGCCCCGCCAATCAGCAGCAGCAGGCTGGCGAAGAGCCGCGCGGCCAAGGGACGCGACTGAACGGCGAGGAAGAAACGGTCGCAATACCAGCCTGTCAGGAGCGCCAGCGCCGGCACCAGCGGCAGCAGGTAGTGCTGGCGCTTGCCGAGAGCGAGATGGAGGACGAGGAGCGGAATGATGATCCAGCCAATGATCGGACGAAGCGCGGTCCGGTCAGCGCCCTTTGCCTTTCGATTACGCCACAGGACGAAGAGCGCGGGGATAAGCAAGAGGGTCCATGGCATGAAGACCTCGCCGGCGAGGCCTTTGAGGTAGTAAAAAGGGCCTTCCAAATGCTCGACGTTGAGCAGGCGGCCGAAGGTCGCCCGCGCCACCTGGGTTTCGACGAATTCCTCGCCGGCCAGCAGCCGCTGCGACCACAACCAGGCGCCGACCGTGCCAAAGGATGCCATCAAGCCGGGCAGCGGCCGGATCGAACGCCAAGGACGCGCGCTCCGCAGCCGCAGTGCCTCCCAGGCGGGGGCCGCCAGGATGAAGAGGAGCGCCGGCGGACCCTTCGTGAAGAAAGCGGCGATGACCAACGCCCAGAAAAGGGCGGCGCGGCGCCACGAGATCGCCGCGGCCTCCAAGGGCCGGTCCCAGCCCGGTCGCAACAGCCAGACGGCCAGCGCGAGCGTCACGGCGCCGGTCAGCAGCGCATCGAGCCGGGCGGTGGGGGCCTGCTCGACAAAGAGCGGGGCGGTCATGAGCATGAGGGCGGCAAGCAGTCCGGCCCGCGGCCCGAACCGCCGCTGGCCGATGGCATAGGTGGCCAAAACGGCCGCCAGGGCCAGCAGAATCGAAGGCAGGCGCAGCCACCAGACGTTGACCTCGCCGCCGCCGAGTTTGAGCATACCGGCGAAGATCCAGAACGGAAGGGGAGTTTTCTCGGTGTAGGGCTGGTCGTGGACGGTGAGCAGCAGCCAGTTGTCGCGCGGCAGCAGCTCGCGGGCGACCTGGACATAGCGCCCTTCGTCCGAGCCCCAGAGGTCCCAGCGGCCGTAGGTCCAGCCGAGGAGCAAAAAGAAAAGCGCCACGAGGAGGGCCAGGTGACGCCAGTAGACATTGGTCATGTTGGGTTCCATCCAGCCGAGAGAACCGCGGGGTGGTGTCAGGCTTCGTGCGACCGCGGCGCCTGCAGGTCAGGCTGTCGGAGTTCCGCCCGCATGCGAGGCAGGCTGTCCGGGAACTCTCGGCGAATATAATCCAGCATCCCCTCGCGCAGCGCAACCCGCAACGACCACAGATTGCCCGAATTGGCCGCGCTGACCAGCAGCCGGACCTCCATCGTGTGCTCGCGCGCATCGGTGACCTGCACGACGTTGACCTTGCCGTCCCAGTTGGGGTCCTGCTCGAGCAGGCGGGTCTGCTCGGCGCGGAGCTTGTCCAGCGGCACCGTGTAATCCAGATAGAGGAAGACGGTGCCCATCAGTTCGGCCGAGACGCGCGTCCAGTTCTGGAACGGCTGTTCGATGAAGTAGGTGATCGGGACGATCAGCCGGCGCTGGTCCCAGATGCGGACGACGACGTAGGTCAGCGTGATTTCCTCGATGCGGCCCCATTCGCCCTCGACGATGACGACATCGTCGATGCGGATCGGCTGGCTGATGGCAATCTGGAGACCGGCCATGAAAGTGGCGAGTGACTTCTGCGCCGCGAAGCCCAGGATGATGCCGGCGATGCCGGCCGAGGCGAGCAGGCTGGCGCCGATCGCCTTGACCTGGTCGAACGTCATCAGGGCGCAGGCGGCGGCGATGAAAACGATCAGGATCACGAGGATCCGCTGCAGGACGCGCAGCTGCGTGGCGATCTTGCGCGCCGCCAGGTTGTCGGGCGAAGTGATGTCGTAGCGCGCCATGATCCGCTCGCGCAGGATGCGCACGGCGGCAATCAGCAGCCAGGCGATGGCGCCGATCAGCAGCAGCGCGATGACATGGTTGACCGCCGCGACAATCGTCAGGTCGGGGTACGAGTCGGCGACGACCTTCGCGGCCAGCAGCGGCCCCAGCAACCGCAGGGGGGCGCGCAGATGCTGGATAATCAGGCGCAGCAGCGGGCGGTGAAGGCGGGGGGTGAGCCGGTTGAGCAGGCCAAAGAGGAGATAGATCGCGAACGACCCGACAAGGATCGCCAGGGCCATCCAGAAAACAAATTCGATCAGCATCGGAAACCTCCTGGTCGGAAAATCAAGGGACCAGTCCCTTAAGGAAGACCGCGGGGATCCTTCCCGCGCGATAGGGGATACATCACGTTATCGGTCCGCGCGCCGATTGGCAACCCGTGGCCAGCCGGCGTGCGATGCGGGTAAGGATGTTTGCCAGCAAAAAATCCGTCGGATCGGACGGAGCCGACGGATTTCAACCGCATCCCAATTTCGTCGATCACTCCAAAAGCTGTTCCTGGGCCTCGTGCTCGCCGGGCAAGCTGATCCGCGGGGGGCAGGCCTCCTCGGTCAGGCAGCGGCGGCACTGGCTTTCGATCGCCGCGAGGTCCAGTCCGTCGACCACCGCCGGCAGCGCGTGCCAGCGGCGATTGGCCCGGGCGAACAGACGCGCCGCCGCCGAAGGGTAGCGCTTCACTTTGAGTTGATGCAGCGCGCCGGCAAGCAGGATCAGGCCGGCGAGGAATTCGCGCCGCGGGCCGGTGGTGCGCAGCCAGAGCCGTTCGAGCGATTCATGCGCCGCGAAGTAGCGCCCCGCGTTGAACTCATCGACTCCCCGGCGGAAGAGGGGCTCGCCCCACAGCGTGCCGGCGCCCATGCTCAGACCTCGTCCTCGCCCTCGGGGCGATCCTGCTCCTCGGGCGGGATCAGCGCGGCGGCCTCGCTGCTCAGCCACCAGACGAGCCGCCCGTCGGCCGGCCGCACGTGCCAGATCGGCAGGACGTTGCCGCCGGGCAGATGGCCGAGCGCACGGGCGGCGATTTCCCGCTTGCCGGCGTCGGTCGCAAGGATCCAGACGTGGCGCGCCGCGTTCAGCACCGGATAGGTCAGCGTCATGCGCCAGGCGCCAAGCTTCTCGACGTGGTTGAACATCACGTGGCGATCGCGCGCGCGCGTCGCTTCGGTGCCGGGGAAGATCGAAGCGATGTGGCCGTCCTCGCCGACCCCCAGCAGCACGAGATCGAAGGCGGGAATCCCCAGCGTGTTGAGATTCAATTCGCGTTCGAGCGCCGCCTCGTACGCCCGCGCCGCACGCGCGTGATCCGGGTCGTCGGCCGGCATGCGGAAGATGCTTTTCTCCGACAGCGGCACCCGGGAGAGCAGGCGTTCGCGCGCCAGCTTGTAGTTGGAGGCATCGTCGTCGGGTGGAACGCAGCGTTCGTCGCCGAAAAAGATGCGCACGTTGCTCCATTCGAGCTGATCGCGGTAGGGCTTCTCGGCCAGGCGTTCGTAGAACGGTCCGGGCGTCCGGCCGCCGGTCAGCGCGAGCGCGAAGCGTCCGTGCCGGCGGATGGCGTCCTGGCCCAGCTCAACCAGGTGTCGACAGAAGGCGTCGATCATCTCTTGGCGGTTGTCGTAAATCAGGACGCGGGCATTGGCATATTCGGGCATGAAACGGATTCCTTGGATGAAGTTGAGGACAAGTGATCCGGGGAGCGAAAAATGTGCCCCCGGCGGCGGTCACGGCACCAGCGGGCCGGGCAGGACGAGCCGCTCGAGCAGGGCGCGCAGCTGCGGAAAGTAGAAGTAGACGATGGCGGCCGCGACCGCCAGCGAAGGCCCGAACGGCAGATGATGACGCACGGGGCCGAGGACGCCGGGTTTGCGCAGCGCGGCATCCACGACGCGCGCTTCGGCTGCGTCCAGCGGCATCCGCGCCAGCAACGCATCGACCTCCTCGCCCGAAAGTGCCAGCGGCGCCGTGGCCGGGTCGACCACCCTGTCGCGGGTCAGCCGCGCGCGCGCCAGGCCGGCCAGCCCCGCCGCCGTGCCGACCAGGCACGCCAGGATCAGCACGTGGAGCAGCGGCTCGGGGCCGAGGAACGCGCCGAACATCGCCATCAGTTTCATGTCGCCCACCCCCATCGCATCCTTGCGGAAAAGGAGCGTGCCGAGCTTGCCGACGAGCCAGAGCCCGCCGTAGCCGACGGCGGCGCCGACGGCGGCATTGGCCAGCGGGGCCAGTGGTTCCGCCACCGGGAAGAGATGCACCGCGAGCGGGTTGCCCCGGGCCCAGGCGACCGGCGGGATCGCCGCCAGCACCAGCCCCGCCGCCATCCCCCCCAGGCTGACGCGGTCGGGGATGATCCAGTGGTCGATGTCGGTGAACGTGGCGATGATCAGCAGCGACAGGAAGACCAGGGCCGGCAGGAGCGCGAGCGTGTAACCGAGCTTGAGGAACGCCGCCAGGAAAAGGAGCGCCGTCAGCAGCTCGACGCAGAAATAACGAATGGAAAAGCTCGCGCCGCAATGGCGGCATTTTCCCCCCAGCACCCAGTAACTGATCAGGGGGATGTTGTCGTACCAGCGGATGAACCGGCCGCAGCGATAGCAGTGCGACGGGGGCAGGCTCAGCGGGACATTCATCGGAATCCGATAGATGCAGACGTTGAAGAACGAGCCGAAGCACGCCCCCAGCATGAAGAGCATCACGACATGGACAGTGAAAAAGTATGGGTCGAGGAAATTGGTGGGGGGCAGCTCGGGAGGCATGGTGACGCGCTACGCCTCGCCCGCGAGCGGCCGACCGCCGACGACGGCCTGATCGAATGAATACTCGAACAGCAGTTTCCATTCGCGGAGCTGGATGCGCCGGCAGAGCGCTTCGGTCGCATCGCCGCTGCCCCGGCATGCCTCGCACAGGTCGATGAAGGCGAACGGATTCCAGTGGCGCTGATCGAGGAGAAACGCGGCATGGGGGGCGAGGGGCGCGCCGGCGGCCTCGGCGCGCGCCGCCGCGCGCAACTCCGGGAAGATCGGATGCTCGCCGACGCGGCGGAACCAGTAGGCGCTGTTGGCCGCGTCGGGCTCGCGCCGGTGCATGATCGCGTGCCAGCAACTCCCCGTTGCATTCGCGATCGACTGGCTGATCGCATGCGAACGCTCGAGGTAATTGTGATAGAGCCACAGGCCGCTGATCACGGCGGCCGCCATCGCGCGGTCCTGGATGTTGAAACCGGCAAACGCCGAGTCGACTGTCAGGCGTTCCAGGGCGCCCAGCACGGCGCCATGGGGTTCGCCGCCGTCGAGCGGATTGAGCCGCTCGTCGGCGATGAGCGGAGCGATCGCCGGACCATAGCGCTGCGTCAGCCGTGTCAGATGGTCCATCCCGAACTACCTTGCCGGTCTCGCCGTCAGCAAACCGCCGGTTGGAACTGCATGGCGGGCGTGCTCACAGGTTTTTGGCGATCTCCTGCTGGACCAGCGCCGAGCGCGGCTTGTCCCCCATCGGCTCGAAGTGGATCCGCACGTTGGTCGCTTCGTCGGTCAATTTTTCCAGGATGATCTCGAAACGCTTCTGGTCGGCGGTCGTTCCCTCGACATACCCGGTCAATTTGTCGACATCGCTGCGGGTGACGTCGAATTCGAGGTCGCCCAGCGCCTTCAGCGTCGCCTGATAGGTCTTGTCCAGCGAGGCCTGCTGCACTTGTTCGACAACGCCGATCTTGCCTTCGTTTTCAATGATCGAGCACGCCGTGGCCAGCAGCAGGCTGACGCAAAGGGCCGCCGCCGGAATTCCCATTCCAGATCGCATGGCCGTTGGTCCTTTCCCAGGGTGGATGAGTCAATAAAATCGTGCCCTACTTTCGGCGAACGGCCTCCCGCATGCAAGTCAACAAATACGTCCCCGGTGCGGTCGATCGTCCGCTGTCCTAAAACGGATGCAGCCAGAGGATCCCTTGCAGCCGCTCGATCGGCACGGGGCCGTAATCGCGCGAATCATAGCTGTCGTCGCGATTGTCGCCGGCCAGAAAGACTTCGCCGGGCTGGACCGTCCAGTCGGCGTTCAGCCCCGGGATCGGCGGGGCGTCGCCCTGGGGCGGTGGGGCGGGCCGGCCGTTGACCCGGATGAGTCCGTCGCGGACCTCCACTGTGGCGGGGCCCTCGGCGATGATCCGCTTGACCGTGTGCGTCTCGGGCGTTTCGGGGAGCGAAAAAACTACGATATCGCCGACGCGATACTGGCTCGGCGTGAACATCAGGAAGCGCTCGCCCTCCTGGAGCGTCGGCGCCATCGATTGGGACGTGACTTCGAAAAACGCGACCTTGCGGGTCTGGACGAGGTAGAGCAGGCCGAAGAGGATGCCCAGGATGACGGTCGCCACGGCGACTCGCAGGCGCGTCAGCGGCGATTTTGGGGAGTTCCGCGTCATGGGGCGAGTGCTGACTCCGGGGAGCGGGGTCGGTCCGCAGACGGAGCAAGCCAGCCGGCTACAGTCGGCGGCTGTTGACGAACTCCTGCAACAGCAGGGCGGCACGCCGGAGCTGGGCGGCGGCCGCCGCCGACTCGCCATTGCGGATCCGCTCGCGCGCCTCGTGGATGTGATGCAGGGCGTGCTTGCCCGACTCAGGGAGGGTGCAGACCCCCGCATGAATCGTCAGGCGCGGCCGGCGCTGATCGGGTCGTGGATTGGCCGTCCGGCTGGTGATGCGCAACTGCTTCAGATCGGTCGGCAGCGGCAGAAAGCAGACCTCGTGACGCGGGCGGAACGCCGGCAACAGGATCGGGTTGTTGAATTCCCAGACCTTGCCCGACACATCGATGACTTCCATCGAATCGATCATGACATCCTGATTATTGACGCGCAGGCTGAGCGCGGTCACGCCGGGCAACGGCTCGCGCAGCGTAATCAGTTGCTCGCCCCCCTCGCCGCCGGGGATTTTTTCGTCCGACACCAGTTCCCAATGATAATACGGCAGCGTGGAGAACGCGCGGTCGATCCGTTCGATGTAGCGCGAGGCCGCCCGCAGCTTGCGGTCCTGCAACTCAAGCAGTTGCGGTCGGTCGCGCAGATCGGGTTGCTCCTCGAGGAGCTCGACCACTTCGAGGATCATCCGGCGCGACTCGTTCACCGACAGGGGCGGGACGAT
>MVZB01000068.1 GCA_002068205.1 candidate division BRC1 bacterium ADurb.BinA292 | reverse complement strand
CGGATTCTCGACCACCGTCGTCGCCGCCGACGTCGACGGCGACGGCCGCGGCGAAATCGCCGTGATGAATAGCCGCGGCGAAATGGAACTGTTGCGCGCCCCCGCCCCCGCCACCCGCCACGAGGGACCGGCGCTCCTCTGGCGCAAGCCCGGCCAGGGCATGATCTACCTTCCCGGCTGGGGGCCCGCCAACATGATGGGCCAGATGATCGACCTCGATGCCGATGACCGGCTCGAGATCCTCTACAGCGGCATCACCCCCGATGGCGAATCCACGCTGGCGGTCGCGAATCCCGATGGTTCGCTCGATTGGGAACATGTCTTCCCGGGCATCGGCGCCGATGGCGTCTACAGCGGCGTCTCGCGCTGGTTCGCCGGGCAATTCGTCGGCGACGACACGCTTGATGTCGCCGCGGTGTACCACAACGCCGGCGAAGGCAGCAATCACCTCGTCGTCCTGGATGGAACCAATGGCGCGCCCGCCTGGGAACAGGCCATCATCCCCCTGCCCGAACGGTCCGCCGGCTGGCGGACGGCGCGCGTCCTCGCCCCGCCGGTCCACACGCTGCATGATTTCAATGGCGACGGCGTCGAGGATATCGCCTTCCTTCCCATTTTCGCGACGCTGATCCTCTCCGGCCGCGATGGGGCTTCCCTCGCCGCCAGGACCGTCGAAGACTCATTCGGCCGCACGCTCGGCTATCCCTACACCCAGCTTGCCGATGTGGACTGCGATGGGCGCCTTGACCTGCTCCATCCTTCGACCCATTTCATGACGGCCCAGAATGACCGGCTGGAGAAACTCTGGATGATCGACATGGAGGGGAAGGCCACGAGTTACCTGCCGGCGCTGGCGGACCTGAACGGCGACGGCGCCCCCGACCTGCATTTCCCGACCACCGACGGCAAGTTCCTCAGCCTGAGCGGCCGCGATGGCGCCATCCTGCGCGAACATGCGGGCCTCCCGGTGGGATGGACGAGCACCGGCGCGGCCGACATAAACCACGATGGCATCACGGATTTCTTCTACTACGCCCGCTCGGGCGAGCTGGTCGTCATCAACGGCGCGGCGCAACCCGGCCAGTCGCCCTTGCTGTGGACACTGCCGCTGGCGGCGCCGGCCGGCATGACCGAGCATCCGATCTTCACCGATCTGGACGGCGACGGCTTCGGGGAATTCCTCCTGGTCAGCGGCGACGGCTACCTGCGCTGCATCGGATCACGCCCCACGCCCCCCGAGTAAGCGACCCGCCGCTCCCCCACCCCGCCCGGCGCTTTATCAGATTCGGGTTTTGAATTCCGCCCGGCGGACCGCTGCGGTCGGGGAATTTGACGGATCCGACCGGCTTCAGATAGGAATTGACAGCCCCCGACGCGGTCCATATCATCGATGATGCATCATCAACACCCGCCCCTTGGGAGGTCGCTCATGTCATCCCACGCGTCGCGCCGCGACGGCGCCGGCTTTACCCTCATCGAGCTGCTGATCGTCGTCGCGATCATCGCCATCCTCGCCGCCATCGCCGTCCCCAATTTCCTCGAGGCCCAGACCCGCGCCAAGGTGACCCGCAGCCTCGCCAACATGCGCGCCACCGGCACCGCCATCGAGGCCTACCGCGTCGATAACAACGGCCCCCCCGGCATCATCCGCGCCTCGGGCTGGGTCTGGCGCTACGGCTACGCCTTTTGCCTGACGACCCCGGTCGCCTACATGACGACCGCCCTGGAGGACCCGCTCTGGAAGGACCTGCAGGAGTATGGCCCCAACTACATCTATGAGTTTCATATGATCGATAATCAGATTATCAAGGCCCAGCTCAGCGGCGGCCATGCCCCCGGCATGTACGACAACATCCCCCCGAGCAGCAGCGAGCTCCAGACGATCAAGTTCTTTCAGCCGGCCTTCACCCTGTGGGGTCAGGATAACGCCAGCTATTATCTGCGCGGCCGCGGCCCCTACGGTGCAATGGGCGGCGGCACGGCCTACGTGATCCCCTACGACGCAACCAACGGCACCGTCAGCGCCGGCGACATCTTCCGCTATTTCTGAGCCGGCCTGATCCGAAGCGCGCCGGCGCCCGGCGCTCACGCCGGCGCCCGCTCCCTCCCACCCGTGTGCACGCCCGGATCAGCCTGGCGGCGTCGCGGAGAAGCCGTGGCAAGATT
The DNA here is from genome assembly GCA_002068205.1 of candidate division BRC1 bacterium ADurb.BinA292. Lineage (GTDB taxonomy): Bacteria > Sumerlaeota > Sumerlaeia > MVZB01 > MVZB01 > MVZB01. The sequence goes on along the minus strand of MVZB01000068.1, from coordinate 11,670 downwards.
CGATCTCCCGGATCAAGCTCTCGGTCGTGCGCGACCCGCGAGGGACCAAGGGGACATCTGATCGGGTAGGCATTGAATTGAAACCGCCGGAGGCGCACGATGGGAAGCGAACCCCGGGAGGTGCGCATGATGGCCGGTGCCGACGGCGACAAGGCGTTTCGGGATCAGCTCTGCCAAGTGCTGCGCGGCGGCATGGCCTTCACCTCGGTGGCCGACGCGCTGGCCGACTTCCCCACCGACAAACGCGGCATCAGCGCCAAGGGAGTCCCCTACACGCCCTGGCAACTGCTCGAACACATGCGCATCGCCCAGTGGGACATCCTCGAGTTCAGCCGCAACCCGCGCCATGAATCGCCCGACTGGCCCGACGGGTATTGGCCGGACGACCGCGCCCCGGCCGCCGCCGACGCGTGGGACCGCAGCGTCCGCACGCTGCTCGACGATCTCAAGGCGCTGCAGGACCTCGTGCGCGACCCGCACAACGATCTGCACGCCCCGCTCCCCCATGGCGACGGCCAGACGCTCGCCCGCGAGGCGCTGCTCGCCGCCCATCACACAGCCTATCATCTGGGCCAGTTCATCCTGTTGCGCCGGCTGCTCGGCTGCTGGCCGCCGCGCAAATGAACGCCCCGCGCCGCCGCCCGGCCCGCCGGCTCATTCAAAAACTCGACTCTCAGCGAAACCAGGGCAAGCGACCAGTTTTCGTTCTTTCAGCCCGACGCCACAACCGGTGTTCAACGCTCACTCAAACGTAATCTCCACCGATGGGGCTTCGTGCCGCAGCCGCAGCCGCCCGGTCTCCGGCTCATACCGCCAGCCGTTCAGCCCGAATCCCCAGCGCTCGCGTTGCGCCAGCGGTTCGCCCTCCGCCCGCACCGCGCGCGGCGGCCGCGCCACCACGAAGGTCTCCTCGCCCGGCCCGATTGTTTCGTAGCGAATCCCGTCGGCCCCATACTCGATCCGCCGGAGATCCGCGGTCCATTGCAGCAGATGGTTTTCGTCGCGCGGCGCCGTCTCCGGCACGGCGGCCATGATCCGGCAGAACTGCATGTTGAACCCGACCTGCAGCGGCACCCCGGCGGCGTGATACCAGAACCCCTGGCGCATCTTGCCGTCCGACATCACGCACCAGGTCACGGAATTGGCCGTCTCGATCGCCTTGCGCCGGAGCGCTTCCTCGCCCGTCGCCGCGTAGAGCGTCGCATACAGTTCGGCCAGACGCAGTTGGTGGTGCGTCAGCACGACCCGATATTCGGTCTGCTCCAGCACGCCGGGCACGCCGGGATGCAGCCCGTAATCGACGACCAGCGTCCGCTCGACCCAGTCCAGAATCCCGCGCGCCGTTTCCACCGCCCCGGGAATCTCGTTGCGCCGCTCGAGCAGGTGCATCGCCGTTTCCTGCGCCACCCACTGATCCAGCGACTTGCGCCCGCTCTCGATGTCGCCATACAGCCCGATCCACTGGTTGTCGCGCACCGGATGCTCCAGCAGCCAGGCCAGCGCGCGGTCGCTGCGCGCCTGGTCCTCCGGGTCGCGCGTTTCCCGCGCCAGCCGCTCAAAGAACCAGACATACCACAGTTGACTGCACGTGTAGCCGTCCTGCACTTCGCCGGTCTGGGCATTGATCCGGAACGGCCAGTTGCCCTCGTCGCGCTGATGCGGGCGCAGCGTCTCCCCGATGTCCAATGCCGCCTGGCGGTAGCGCGCGTCGCCGGTCGCGGCGTGCAGGCGCAGCAGCGCCAGCCCGAAATACGCCGACTTGTCGAGCTCAAGACCCCAGTCGATCCCCCGCCATCGGCCGTCGGCTTCGAACGTCACGACGCTGGGCGGCAGGTTCGGCAACACCCAGTCATCCGGCGTCAGATTCTCCAGATGCCAGTCCGCAATCTCGGTCGCCACCTTCAGCACGTCGCGATCGCCCGTGTAATTGTAATATTGCACAATCCCCAGGATCTGCCAGGCGTGGTTGAACGCGAACTCGCCCCCCAGCGGCTCATAGAGCGAGTCGTTCGACAGCACGAAGTTCGCCAGCACGTACGGCGGGAGCGACCGGATCGATTCAGCCGCCAGCGACTTGTCCACCACCGCATCGCTGCGCAGCAGCCAGTCGGTCGTCCGATCCATCGTCTCATCATACGACTGCTGCGCCAGCAGCCGGCCGTCGGCGTCCCAGCGGCCGCGCTGCGGCGTGACCAGCTCCGCATCCGCCTCCAGCGGGCCGACGCGGATGTCATCGAACACGGCGCGGCCGAGGGCGTACACCCCGATGCGCCCCGCCTCGGGATCCTGCTCCCAGTTCCGCCCGTGCGAGTTGTAGGCCGGCGGCTCACCGCGAAACCAGAAGCGCGCCGCCGGCTGCCCGTCGACGCTCGCCACCATCGCGCTGCCGTTCATCTGCACCGTGAGCGTGTGCCACTGCGCCAGGTCCGTCCCCGTGAGCCACGACTGGTCGCCGACCGTCTTCTTCCCGTCGGGCGTGACCATCGACAGCACGGCATACGGTCCCCCGCGGCGCTGCTCCAGCGTCAGCAGCGCATAATTGCCCGGCTCCGTATATTGCAGCACCAGCCCGGCGGCCGCGCCCACGGCGCTCGCCTCCAGCCGCACCCGCGCCTCCACCGTGCACGCCGAACGGATCGCATCCTCCAGCAGCAGCAGCCCCGGCGTCTCCCCCGCGCCCGCGTGCCGGATCGCCCCCTCCGCCGTCGCCCACTCCCCGCCGCGTGCCTCGCCGGCCGGGGGAATGCCTGAGTCAAACGTTGCGCCGGGAAAGCCGGTCTCGGGGGCTGACTCGCAGAGGCCGGCCAGCAGCGCGAATCCAATCAGACGCCACGGCCAAACGATTCCATTGATGAATCGCACCGGCTGCACCGTTCACCTCCTGTCGTATCGCGATGTGCTGTTGGGTTGAGCGAAGTTCAGGGCAAGATCTGGCGATAGACGCGCAGCCAGTTCCCGCCCATCAGTTTGCGGATTTCGTCGTCATGAAAACCGCGCAGGCGGAGGTACGGAATCAGGGTCCGCAGTCGGCTGAACCGGTCCATCCCCTTGACGAACGTGAACAGATCGAGCCGCTCCCTCCCCCGCGGATCGACCTCATTCAGAAAAACCTTCTGCGATTCCCGGTACGGTTCATCAACGGGGAAAAAGTCCACCCCCAGCCCGACGTGATCGATCCCGGCAACATCGATCATATAACAGGCATGATCGACGACATCCTCGATCGTGGCCAGCGTGTTGGGCCATTTTACCACGTGCGAGGCGAAGTGGACCCCCGCCACCCCCCCCTTCTGCGCGATCATCCGCAGTTGATCGTCATCCAGGTTGCCCGGGTCGGGGCAGAAGCCGAATCCGCTCGAGTGAGAGGCGATGATCGGATCGTCCGACAATTCCATCACTTCGCGAAACGCCCGCTTCGAAATATGCGTCATGTCGCCGACGATCCCCAGCCGGTTGATCTCGCGCACCACCTCCCGCCCGAACGGCGTCAGCCCGTTGTCCTCGGTCTCGTCCTGCGCATCGGCCAACTGGTTGCGGAACGCCCACGTGAACTGCAGCTGGCGCAGCCCCCGCTCGAACAGATCGCGCAGCTTCTCGAGGCTCCCCTCGAGCGGCTTGCCCCCTTCGAAGCCCAGCACGATCGCCGAGCGGCCGTCGCGCCGCGCCTTCTCGAAATCCTCCCCTCGCAGCACCAGTTGCAGCCGCTCCGGATGAGCATCGATCCGATTCCGCACCTCGCGCAGATTGCGGACCGCGCGGTCATACCAGCCGTCGAACGAGCGGATCGATTCCTGGAACCGGCCGCCGCCGTCTTCCCAGATCAGCACGTCCACCGAGACGACCGCCGTCTTGGCCGCGATCCCCCCCTCGGCCGTCTCCAGCAGCGAATCCTCGTCCAGCATGTGATCGTGCGGCACAAACATGTAAATCGAGCGATCGGCTTCGCTCAAGGCCCCGGCCGGGGTTTCCGCCGCGCCTTCGCCGAGCGTCAGCTCGCCGGTCAGCCAGGGACCGAGTCGCCGGTTGCCCCCCGCGAACTCGAACCGGCAATCGGGATGCCGCCGCTTCAGCTCGCCCAGCACGCGCGCCACGTTGCGCCACGCCAGGTAGCGGCACACCCCGCGCGGGTGCGCATGCTCCGGGTCGTAGCAATCCGGATGCGGTTCGCGCGGCACGCCGGCCGCGCCCCCGTCCTCCCCCGCCGGGCTGAACCGCCCGTCAAACCAGCCGTCGATGAACCGGATCGCGCGCGGCCCGCCCTGACTCAGCCGCTCCAGGCACTCGGCCAGGAACCGCTCGCCCTGACGCGCATCCGCCCAGCAGGCCGTTCCCAGCCGCGCGCCGTTCAGTTCCAGAATCCGCGGGTCGGGTTCACCGCCGACGACGGGTGCATTGGGAAAAATCGAGGAGGCCGACGCCCGCTCGCCGCTGTTTTCCGACCCGTTCTCATCGCGCGAGCCAAACGGTTCGCGCCGCCAGACCGGTCCGATCCGCCGCAGATACTCAGCCAGCGCGGCCAGTTCCGCCTCGTCGGCGGCATCCTCCTCGCCGTTGAGCGTCGCCAGCGCCCGCAGCTTGCCCGACGGCCGCCAGCGGCCCATGAATCCCGCCTCGCAGGCGAGCGATTCCTCCGGCGCGAGCCACGCATTCGGTTCATACCAGATCTGGCAATGCCCCGGGTCGACCGACATCCGGAAGAACGGATGCTCGAGACCCACGCTCAGCCCCTGCTCCGCATCACGCAGCGACAGCCCCAGCGGGCAGGGATGGGCCGCCGGATCGAACAACGGAAGCGACTGCTGAAACGCCGGCGTGAAATGCAGGTCCCACAGATCGATGCGCTGGATCAGGTGGCGCCGCGACCCCCGATTCACCACCGTCAGATGCTTGCGCACGAACCCGCCGGAGGCGACGGCTTCGTAGCGCAGGTGCAGATCCAGCCCGACGACGTGATTGCGGTAGCTGGCACGCCACTGGTCGCTCGCAAGCTGCTCAATCGAGCAGTCGGCAAACGTGATCACGCCCGAGTCCAGCGTGATGCGAACCCCGAGGTCAAGGATCGAACGGGGCGCCGTTCCGGGAAACTGGATCGATTCCAGGCGGCCGCTGGGATCGAGCGAGATGGAGGAAAGCAATCCTGAAAGAGGCATGAGCGAGGCTTTGGCCGGGGCGGCGGAATCGGAGGGGCGAGATAATCGTTTATCCGAAATCGTTTTCCCACGATCCCCGACTCGCTGTCAAGCACGAATGGTGCAGAGCCCAAGTGGTCAAGATAAGACCTCGCAGTCTGTAAAGAAAATAATGAACTCGGCGGACCCGCCGTGACCCGGCCGCGACCCGGTCCCCATTGTCCGCCAGCTCCCTTATGTCCTTTATGTCCCTGATGACTTTCATCTCTCCCCAGCGATTTTCCCCAGAGCGAACTTGACTCCAGCACCCGGCGCGGGGTAAATGAATACCGCTAATCGTTTTCGCACGCCCCCCGGTCCGCCCTCAGGAGCCGTCCATGGAGTCACTCTGGCTGGGTACCGCCCGCGCCGACATCTCCCCCCGCTCGCCCCTCCCCGTGGCCGGGTTCGGCTTCCGCCGGGGCGTCTCGCGGGGCGTCATCCGCCCGCTCCAGGCGCGCATTGTCTGTTTCTCCCCCGGCGCCGACGCCCCCCCGGCGCGCAGGGTCCTCCTGATCTCCGCTGATATCCTTGGCTGGGGCGACGATCAGCTCGAGCGTCTCGGCGCCCGCCTCGCGCGCGATTGCGGCCTCCCCGCCGAGGCGCTGATCCTCCACGCCACGCACTCCCATTCCGGCCCCCAGCTATGCCAGCACGTCCTCCCCTGCCTGGGCGTCCGCGACGACCAATACGCGGCCTGGATGGAGGATCAGGTCATCGAGGCGTCGCGCCGGGCCCTCGCTTCGCTCGAACCCGTCCGGATGGAGCTCCACCTGGGCGAGTGTGCGATCGGCATCCATCGCCGCCGCCTCCGCGACGGCTGCTGGCGGATGGCCCCCAATCCCGACGGGCCCGTCGATCATGAGGTGCGCGTCATTCGCTTCATCGCCCCCGACGACTCGACGCGCGCGCTACTGGTCCATTTCGCCTGCCATCCCACCGCCAGCGCCGACGACTTCTTCTCTCCCGAATACCCCGGCCTGGCCATGACCGCCCTCGAGGACGAACCGCGGGGCCCCGCCATGGCCCTTTTCCTGCAGGGTTGCTGCGGCGACATCCGCCCGGCGATGATCCGCGACGGCGAATTTTATCGCGGCGATTTCAATGACGCCGAGCGCCTCGCCGCGCGCCTCGCCGATGCCGTTCGCCAGGCCCTCGCGCGGCCGGGCCAGCCCCTCCCGCTCGACGAGCTCGAGACCGAACGCACCGAGCGCGCCTTGCCGCTCGGACCGCTCCCGACCCCGGAGCAACTCCGCGACCTGGCCGACCAGCAGACGGTCGAGGGCGAATGGAGCCGCCACCTGCTCGCCCATCCCGCGGCGATCCGTCCGCACGCCCCGCTCCGGCTCACCCTGCTGCGCCTCTCCCCGGCGTTGCGGCTCATCTTCGCCAACGCCGAGCTCATGATCGAACACGGCCTAGAGTTCAAGCGCCGCTCCGACGGCCGCGATCTGCTGGTGGGCTGCTCCAACGGCGTCCTGGGCTACCTCCCCACCGCGCGCCAACTGGAGGAAGGCGGCTATGAGCCGGCCGAGTCCTGGCTTTACTACGGCGCGCCCGCGCCGTTCACATCCGACGCCGAACAGGTCTTCCGCTCCGCGGTCGAGCAGCTTGTGACGGCGGGGGAGGGCGAGCATGTCGCCTGATTCGCCGACCACGCGCTACCTGGAAATCGTGCTCCGGCACCTGCGCCGGCTGCACGACGAAGAGCAACCGGCGCTGCGCCAGGCCGCCGCCCTGGTCGCCGACCAGGTCAGCCGCGACCGCCTGGTCTACGTCTTCGGTCCCGGCGGCCACTCCAACCTCGGCTCGCAGGAAGTCTTCTTCCGCGCCGGCGGCCTGATGCACATCGACGCCATCCTCGACGAGGGGACGCTGCTGAGCAACGGCGCCCTGCGCTCGATGGCCATCGAGCGGCTGCCCGGCTACGGCCGCATCGTCATCCGCGACTATGGCATCGCGGCGGGCGACCTGCTGATCATCGTCAACGCCTACGGCATCAACGCCGCGACGATCGACGCCGCGCTCGAAGCCCGCGAACGCGGCATCCGCACCATCGGCGTCACCTCCGTCGAACACGCCCGCCAGACCCCCCCCGAGCATCCCGCGCGCCACCCCTCGCGCCAGAACCTCCACGATCTGGTCGACGTCGTCCTGGACTGCAAGATTCCCGTCGGCGACGCGGTCGTCGAGATCGAGGGCCTCGATCAGCGCGTCGCCGCCCTCTCCACCTTCGCCAATGCGTTCCTGCTCAACGCGCTCGTGGCCGAGACCGTCGAGCTGCTCGCCCGCGACGGCATCAGGCCTCCCATCTGGACCAGCGGCAACGCCACCGGCGGCGACGAGGCCAATGCCCGCTTCATCCACCGCTTCAAGGGCCGCATCCGCAAGCTCTGATTTCCGCGCCGCGCCCCCCGACCCCGGAGCCCTCGCCCGTGCCAACCTTCTCCAACAGCATCGCCCCCGCCGATTATCTGATCCTGGCCGGCTTCTTCGGCCTGATGCTGGTCATCGGATTCTACTTCGCCGGGCGCATGCGCGATCTCGGCGATTACTTCAGCGGCGGCCGGCGCGTCCCCTGGTGGCTCGCGGGCACCTCCTACTACATGAGCAGCTTCAGCGCCTTCGCCTTCGTGGCCTACTCCGCGCTGGCCTACGAGCACGGCTGGGTTGCCGTCACGCTCTACTGGGTCTCGGTGCCGGCGGCGCTGGTCAGCGTCGCGCTGGTCGCGGCGCGCTGGCGGCGGGCCGCCACCACCAGCCCGGTCGAATTCCTCGAGGAGCGTTACGGTCGCTTCATGCGCCAGAGCCTGGCCTGGCTCGGCATCCCCGTCAAGATCATCGACGACGGGCTCAAGCTGTTCGCCATCGGCCTGCTCGTCTCCACCGGGCTCGGCATTCGCCATCCGCACGCCCTCGCCTGGGGGATCCTCGGCTCCGGCCTCATCATGCTTCTCTACACGCTGATGGGGGGCCTCTGGGCCGTCCTCGTCACCGACTTCATCCAGTTCCTCGTGATGATCGCGGCGGTGCTCGTGCTCTTCCCGCTCGCCCTGAGCCGCGTGGGCGGCCTCGGCGCCTTCGTCGATGGTTCACCCGACGGGTTCTTCCGCCTCACCTCCGCCGAATTCGGCCCGGGCTACATCGTCGCCTTCCTGTTCATCATGATCTTCAGCTACAGCACGCAGTGGCAGTTGGTGCAGCGCTTCTACATCGTCCCGCGCGACGCCGACGCCCGGCGGGTCGGCTACCTGGTCGCCGCGCTCAACCTCGTCACGCCGCCGCTCTTCTTCGCCCCCGCGATGATGGCGCGCCAGTTTCTCCCCGGCGTCGACGATCCGGCCAATATCTACGCCCTCCTCTGCCGCGAGCTCCTGCCGGTGGGGATGACCGGCCTGATCGTCGCGGCGATGTTCGCCGCCACGATGTCGATGCTCTCGAGCGACTACAACGCCGTCGCCGCCGTGCTGACCAACGACATCTACCGCCGCCTGATCGCCCCCGCCGCGTCCGGACGCGTCCTCGTGCGCGTCGGCCGGCTGACCACGCTGATCGCCGGCCTCCTCTCGCTCGCCGTGGCGTTCATGATCGTCGCCTCCGAGGGGGAATCCGGCCTCTTCGATCGGATGGTGTCGCTCTTCAGCCTGTTCTTGCCGCCGATCGCGATCCCCATGCTGGCCGGCCTGCTGACCCGGCGCGTGAGCAACGCGGGGGCCGTCCTCGGCCTCGCCGCCGGCATCCTCGTCGGTCTGGCCGCCTACATCATCCGAACGACGCTGGCGGCGCCGCCCGACGCCGACCCCGCAACCTTCACCGCCGCGCAGCGGCTCGCGGCCCTGCTCCGCGGCAACCAGGTCATGACCGCCCTGACCGCCTCGACCGCGCTGCTCGGCCTGGGGGTCGGCTCCTGGCTGCGACCCGATCCCGCGGCCCAGCGCGCGCGGACCGACGCCTTCTTCACCCGGCTGACCGAACCCGAGCCGGCCGCGCCGCCGCCGGCCGCGACCGGGCCGGCCGATTTCTCCCCCCTCCCGTTCATCGCCCTCGTCACCGCCGCGCTGGGGGCGCTGCTGCTGCTGGTTGTCCTGCTGTTCGTTTCCCTGGAGCAGGGGCTCCCCAGCCTGTTCGTCGGCGCGGGGATGCTCCTGCTGGGACTGGTACTTTGGATGCTTGATCGAAGGAAGGAGAAAAACCGCCATGCGCTGCCTTAAACACGACCTTCGCCTCTCGCGCGGCCTGATGGCCGCCTGCCTGCTGGCCGGCCTCGCCGCCGCGGCCCACGCCTGGGAGGGTTTCGATCATGAAACCTGGCGCGAAATCGCCCAGCCCGAGCCCCCCCGCCTGCAAACACCGCAGGCCGGCCGGCTCGACCTCGCGCCGCTGCTGCTCGCCGACGGCGGCACAACCATCTCAACCGCCGACCAGTGGGAGGAGAAACGCCAGCGCCTCCGCGCGACGCTCCAGGCCGTGATCGGCGAGCCGACCAATCTGGAACCGGTCGCGCCGGAAGCCCACGAAGTCGACCGGCATGCCGATCCCGACTTCGAACGCATCCACCTGATGATCGACGCCGACAGCGACGGCGGCCGGATCCCCGCCTATCTGTTCCTGCCCCTGCCCGCCGCGCAAGCGCCCCTGCCCGCCGTCATCGTCCTGCATCAGACGGTCGCGCAGGGCAAGGAGGAACCGGCCGGCGTCAACATGAGCTACGATCTGAACTTCGCCGAGGACCTGGCCCGCCGCGGCCTGATCACGATCGCCTACGACGCGCCCGGCTTCGGCGAACGCATCCCCCCCGGCACCGATCCGTATCACAACAGCCACGAATTCTTCCGGCGCCATCCCGATTGGTCCGTCCTGGGCCGGATGAACTGGGACTTCTCGCGGATCGTCGACTTCCTGCAAACCCGCCCCGAAGTCGACCCCGAGCGCATCGCCGTCATCGGCCATTCCCACGGCGCCTACGGCGGAGTCATGGGCGCCGTCTTCGACCCGCGCGTCTGCGCCGTCGTCGCCAGTTGCGGCATCAATACCTTCCGCGCCGACCCCACCCCCTGGCGCTGGAGCCATGCCACGCCCCTCCTGCCGCGGCTCGGGTTTTTCACCGACGACATCCGCACCGCGCCGTTCGACTGGCACGAGGTCCTCGCCTGCCTTGCCCCGCGCCCCTTCTTTTATTTCGGCACGCTCGCCGACGACATCTTCCCCAACACCGACGGCCTGCGCGACGTTTTCGAGCAGGTGCGCGGCGTCTATGCCCTCTACGACGCCCCCGCGCTCCTGCGGCTGTATCTCGTCGACGGCCCGCACAGCTTCCCGCCCGACCGCCAGAACCTGGCCTACGACTGGCTCGAGCGCACGCTGGGCGTCAAGGGCGAGCCCGCGCATTCACCCTGATCCGGCCGGGCGGTCTGGACGCACTCACCTGACGCACCGGCGCCCCCGCATCCCGGCAGGGCGGGGAGATGGGGCATCAGGTTACCGAGCCGCCGCTTCCCCCCCGGTCTTGAAGGCCTTGCCGATTTCCTCATAGACTCCCGAGACCAGGCTCGCCTCCAGGCCGTTCTGGTCGTTCGCATGCGACGACGCCATGCTCGTCGACAGGATATCGACCCGCAACCGGTCGGCGTGGATCGTGGCTTCGGCGTAGGCCGCCTCCGCCGCGTCCCGGTCGCCCGCCGCCAGCGCGCGCTGCGTGGCCAGCAGCCGGTCATACAGCCGGACCGTGTGATCGGCGTAGCGCACCATCCGCTGATCCTCCATCAGCCGCAGCCGGACCCGCCGCGGCGCGGGCGTCCGCAGCGCCTCGCCCATCAGCCGCCCCGCCGCGTCCATCTCCTTCAGGATCTCCACGAAATCGGGACCGTCGTCGGTCTCCGGGTGCGTTTCCTCGTATTTCAAATGGCGGTCCGGAAACAGGTCCCGGCGCTGTTCGTTCAGCCGCCGCGCCATCACGCTTTTCAGAAGGGTCGTATTGCTCAGCCCCGTGCGCAGGTGATCGTACAGCCGGCGCATCGTCGGCGCGACCGCGCCGTAGCGCCCCGTAAAGTAATCCTCCAGCAGCGCCCCCGCGTCCGCCTCCGGTTCCCACAGCATCCGCGCGAGCAGCCAGTTGGTCAGCGCGCGCGGGCCCAGCATCCCCCCCGGCGCATGCATGTAGTGCATGTGCCGCGCGCCGGTCCGGTGAAAGTAGGGAATATCGCTCGCGAGAATCTGGTCCAGCACCAGCGGCAGATTCCGGAAGAACGAGACGTTGTAATATTCGCCGATGAAGATCTGCCCCCGGTAGTGCCGCTCCGGGTCCGTCGCCCAGCCGGTATACTGCGCATGCAGCGGCGCGTTCAATTCCGTGCAGGCCGGGTCATCGAACGCGTGAACGTAACAGCGCCGGATCGGAAAGAACGTCGCCACGCAGCCGTCGTAATCAAAGTCCTCGGGCAACGGCCGCGTCGGCGGCTCGATCACGTCGAAATACGCCAGAAATTCGATCTGCACCGGCCGC
>MVZB01000067.1 GCA_002068205.1 candidate division BRC1 bacterium ADurb.BinA292 | reverse complement strand
CCGCGACGGTCTTGCGCGACAACCTGGACCGGCTGGTTCTGGAGATCACGCGCCTGCCCACGCAGCCGTGAGTCCGGCCAACGCCGCCCCTAGCCGGCCGCCACGCGCCGGTTTCCGCGGCCTGGCGCGCCGAACGCTCTACTGGCTCCTGCCCGTCGCCGTCTATCTGGGCTGCGCTCTGCATCTGCCGCGCAATCAGGGCCGGGATCTGGTGCCCACGCCCGACGCCGTCGAGTACGCGATGCTCTCGCAGCGTCTGGCGCGCCTCCAGCCGCCGCTCATCGACACCGGGCTTCAGCTTTATCCCTCCCGCTATCCGCTCGCGTTTCCGCTGGCCCTCGCGCCATTCAACTGGCTGGCGGGGTTCGACCTGACCCGCCTGCACTGGGCGGCGACCTGCTACGGCCTGCTCTCCGTGCTGCTGATGGCGCGGGTCGGCGCGTGGCTGCTCGGTTCGCGGACCGCGGGCGGCCTGGCGGCCCTGTTCTGGGCGCTGCATCCGGCCCTGCTCGAAGCCTCCGCGGTCGTCATGAGCGAGACGGCGATCGTCGCCGCATGGCTGGCGCTGTTGCAGGTGGGGCGGCCGTGGCTTGAACCCGGCGGACCCGCGCCCGGCCTCGCGCGCGGCATCGCCGCCGGCCTGCTGGCCGGCTGGTTGACCGTGGCCAAGGCGCCGTTCGCCTACTGGGCCCTGGTTTTCGCGATTCTGGTCTGGGATCGCGCGCTGGCTCGCCGCCGCTTCGCCGCGGCGATCGGGCTCACCTTGGCGGGCCTGCTCTGCGCCTTCGGCGATGCGCTCTATCGTCACTGGGCCTTCGGCGACTGGCGCCTCAACGGCTATCAGTTCTGGCACCCGGTGATCTATTCGGAGTTTCGGCGCACGTTCAACCCGCGCTACGCGCTGGAGGGCTACGTCGGTTACGGCGGCGGCATCGGCAACCTGGTCTACTACGCGCGCCATTTCCTGGGGCTGACCGGCGCCTACTACGGCCGCTATGCCGCGCCGGTCGCCGCCGCGGCCTTGGCGTGCCTGCTCTGGCCGCGACGCCGCGGACGGCCCTGGGGCCGCGTCGTCCTCATCCTGGCCGGCTGGGCGGCCGTGGGCGCCCTGTTTCTCGGGACGTATTTCTTCCTCGAATATCGGCTCGGCCTGTTGTGGCTCCCGCTCATCGACGGCCTCGCGGCCTGGGGCCTGATGCGCGCCTGGACCTGGAGCCGCCTGCGCCGCGGCCCCTTCCTGCGCTGGCGCGCCCATCGCTGGGCGCAGGTGCTGGCGATCTTCGCCGCCGCGATCCTCATCCGGAGCGCCGCCCGCCATGCCTATCCGGTCATGCATCCGCCGCCCGGCCAGGTGCGCGCCTCGCAGGTCGACAGCGCCCGCCGCCTGCTGGCGCACGTGCCGGCCGACGCCTGGCTCTTCTCGGGCTGGGAGGCCGGCGTCGTGAATCGAATCCGACCCCGGCCGGGCCCTACCGCGGGTCTCTATAGCTGGATCGTCGACGCCCCGGTGATGAACGGCCACCTGGCCAAGGCTTTGGAATTTGATCTCCGTCCGGTGGGCATCACGCCGCTGGGGCCCGCCGGCCGAGAAGAGCTCCCCGCCGCGTGGCGGCGCGAGCCGGCCGTGCTGCTCATCGCGGCGGGCGCCGGCGACGCCGCCCACTGGACGATCTCGCCCGCCGAGCGCGAGCGACTGTTTCACCGGCCGGCCTACATTCTTGCGCAGGCGCCCCCCTGGTTCCCCTCCACCACTGAGTTTCTGAACAAGGTCGTTCTACCCACGCTGGCGCGAGAGCTGCACCTGGAGGAAGTGGCCCGGCACGGAGACTTCGTCTTATACCGCGCGCGCGCCGAATAGGAAGAACCATGCGGAAGGTATGAATTCGATACCGATTCATGAAACCGGCGGATCACAACGAGATGGGGAGTGCTCGGCCGATTCGAACGACCCGGTCCTTGCCGGATCCTTCAACAGGGCAGTCCCGTCAGGGACGGCAGACTTCAGCCCGCTAGTTCAGGATTCCCTCTTCAATGCTGGCGGTTCCAATTAGCTAACCCGGTAAGTCCGCGAAGCGGACGACGGGGAATAAAGCGCAGGATGACGGCCGCAGGCCGGAACCCTGCGTCGCCGCCCCTGACGATTCAAGCCCCTGGCAGGGGCGGCCGGAGCCGGTTTGAATTTGCGGAATGGCAAGTGCTTCAGTGGCGGGAAACCGGGATACCCAAAGCGACAACGTCCCGTTGGGACGGGAGCACCGATCCAACCGATCCTGAAAATGAAGGACATATTTTCGAGTGAGCCTGTATGACCGGCCCGGTCACCGACTCAAGCCGAACGCCTCCAGCAGATGCCGCGCCGCCAGCGTGGGGCTCAGCGTCCCGTGCAGCACCGCCTGTTCGATCGCCGGCAAACGCGATTGCACCGATGGGTGGCGACGCAGCGCGATCCCCAACTGATCGTTCACCATGTCCCACATCCACTGGATCCGCTGGCGTCGGCGCCGCCCCTCAAACTCGCCGGCGGCCGTCAGCTTGCGCCGGTGTTCCCTGATCAGCTCCCAGATCTCTTCCAGTCCCTGCCGCTTCAGCCCGCTGCACGTGACCACCGGCGGCGTCCAGTGCGGGCTCAGCGGCCGCATCAGATGAAACGCGCGCCGATACTCCAACGCAGCCTGGCGCGCCTTGAGCTGGTTGTCGCCGTCGGCCTTGTTGACCGCCAGCATGTCGGCCAGCTCCAGCACGCCGCGCTTGATCCCCTGGAGTTGATCGCCCGCCCCGGCGATCATCAGCACGAAAAAGAAATCGACCATGTCGTAGACCACCGTCTCGGACTGGCCGACCCCGACCGTCTCCACCAGGATCACGTCGAATCCGGCCGCCTCGCACAGCAGCATCGTCTCGCGCGTCTTGCGCGTGACGCCCCCCAGCGTCCCGGCGCTGGGCGACGGGCGGATGAACGCGCGCGGGTCGGCGGCCAGCTCCACCATCCGCGTCTTGTCCCCCAGAATGCTCCCACCCGTCACGCTGCTCGTCGGATCGATCGCCAGCACCGCGACGCGGTGCCCCTTGCCCGTCAGCATCCCGCCGAACGATTCGATGAACGTGCTCTTGCCGGCGCCGGGAACCCCCGTGATCCCGATCCGATGGGAATTGCCGGTGTCGGGGAGGATCGCGGAGAGCAGTTCCTGCGCCAGGTACTGGTGGTCCTGGCGACTGCTCTCGACGAGTGTGATCGCGCGGCCCAGAATCGCGCGGTCGCCCTTGCGGATCCCGTCGCGGTAATCTTCCAGACTCAGCGTGCGCCGAACGGGGGGACGGGAAGGGGCAGAATCAGGCATGAAGATCGACTGACAATTGAATTGTAAGGGAACCGAACGCTCACATCAAATCCCGGTTCGTCCTCCCTGAATAATCCGTCTCTCGTCCTCACTCGAAAATACGTCCTCGTCCTCGCTCCCGAAGGCCTGCCCAATCTTTATCACCTCATTGTGAACCGCAGGCTCATGAGCGACTCGCAATCGCCCCCGAAAGGCCCGCCCGAAATTCGGCTCTCGGCTCTCGTCCCTCGTCCTCGGCTCTCGAAAACCGGCCGCTTTCTCCTTCCCGGCCGCCACTGACCCACCTGCGTCTGGGGGTGCGCAGCGGAACCTGGCGACGTGCACGCGCCAACCCCGCGTCCCCGCAGGGGGCGAACCCAAGCCGGCAAATGGCGTTGCCGCGCGCCTCGTCACCTCGCTACTTGGCGGGCAGCGCGAAACCCAGGTGGCCGCTCAATTTTTCCAGCAACTCCACGGCGGCCTCGCCGATCACCGTCCCCGGCCCGAAGATCGCCGCCGCGCCCGCCTGATACAGCGCCTCGTAATCCTGCGGCGGCACGACGCCGCCGACGACGATCATGATATCCTCGCGCCCCTGTTTGGCCAGTTCCGCGCGCAGTTGCGGCACCAGCGTCAGGTGCCCCGCCGCCAGCGAACTGACCGCGACGATATGCACGTCGTTCTCCACGGCCTGGCGCGCCGTTTCCTCCGGCGTCTGGAACAGCGGACCGACGTCCACGTCGAAGCCAAGGTCCGCAAAGGCCGTCGAAACCACCTTCTGGCCGCGGTCGTGGCCGTCCTGGCCCATCTTGGCGATCAGGATCCGTGGACGGCGACCCTCCTGCTCGATGAACGAGCTGACCAGTTGCCGGATGCGACTCACCGTCCCTTCCTCCTCGCCCAGCTCGCCGCTGTAGACGCCCTGGATGGACTGGATCGCAGCCTGATGGCGGCCGTAAACTTTCTCCAGCGCGCTGCTGATCTCGCCGACGGTCGCGCGGGCGCGCGCCGCCTGCACCGCCAGCTCCAGCAGGTTGCCGGTCCCCTCGGCCGCCGCCTGCGTCAGCGCGTCGAGCGCGTGCTCCACGGCGGCCTGATTGCGCTCGGCGCGCAGCTTCTTCAACCGCGCGATCTGCGCTTCCCGCACGGCTGAGTTCTCCACCTTCAAAATTTCTATCCGCTCCTCCTGGTCCAGGCGGAACTTGTTGACCCCGACGATCGTCTGGCGCCCCGAATCAATCCGCGCCTGCGTGCGCGCCGCCGCCTCTTCGATGCGCATCTTCGGCACGCCGGCGTTGATCGCCTTGGCCATCCCGCCCAGTTCCTCGATCTCCTGAATGTGGCTCCAGGCGCGCGCCGCCAGATCGGCCGTCAGCTTCTCCACGTAATAGCTGCCGCCCCACGGGTCGATCACGCTGGTCGTCCCGCTTTCCTGCTGCAGGAAGAGCTGCGTGTTGCGGGCGATGCGCGCGCTGAAATCGGTCGGCAGCGCCAGCGCTTCGTCCAGCGAGTTGGTGTGCAGCGACTGCGTATGGCCCTGCGTCGCGGCCATCGCTTCGATGCACGTGCGGATCACGTTGTTGAAGACGTCCTGCGCCGTCAGGCTCCAGCCCGAGGTCTGGCTGTGCGTGCGCAGCGACATTGACTTCTCGTTGTTCGGATTGAACTGCTTCATCAGCCGCGCCCACAGCAGCCGCGCCGCCCGCAGCTTGGCCACCTCCATGAAGAAGTTCATCCCGATCGCCCAGAAGAACGAGAGTCGCGGCGCGAACGCATCGACGTCCAGCCCGGCCTTGATTCCCGTCCGCACATACTCCACCCCGTCGGCCAGCGTGTAGGCCAGCTCCAGATCCGCCGTCGCCCCCGCCTCCTGCATGTGATAGCCGGAGATCGAAATGCTGTTGAACCGCGGCATATGCTGCGAGGTGAACGCAAAGATGTCGGCGATGATGCGCATCGACGGCTCGGGCGGATAGATGTAGGTGTTGCGCACCATGAACTCTTTCAGGATGTCGTTCTGGATCGTCCCGGAGAGCTGCTTGAGCGCCACCCCCTGCTCCTCGGCGGCGACGATATAGAGCGCCATCACCGGCAGCACCGCCCCGTTCATCGTCATCGAGACCGACATCTGGTCCAGCGGGATCCCGTCGAACAGAATGCGCATGTCCTCGATCGAATCGACGGCGACCCCCGCCATCCCGACATCCCCCATCACGCGCGGGTGGTCCGAGTCGTAACCGCGATGCGTGGCCAGATCGAACGCGATCGACAGCCCCTTCTGCCCCGCCAGCAGATTGCGCCGGTAGAAGGCGTTGCTCTCTTCGGCGGTCGAAAACCCCGCATACTGCCGCACCGTCCACGGCCGCATGACATACATCGTGGCGTAGGGCCCGCGCAGGAACGGCGGAAAGCCCGGCATCGTATCCAGATGCGTCACCCCGTCCAGGTCGGACGAGGTGTAGAGCGGCTTGACGTCGATCTGCTCGGGCGTTGTCCAGGTCAGATCCTCCAGCCGCCGCCCGGCGAGCTGTTCCGCCTCGCGTTGCCAGCGCGCCAGATCCCCTCCGCCGGCCGGCTCGCTCAACTCTACCTTGGTGAAATCCGGAAGCGGGCTCATTCGACTTCAACTCCTTGTTCCTTGAGCAGCGACCGCAGCGTGCCCAGAACGTCGCAACCGATGTGAATGAACGTATCGATGCCGGCTTCGCGCCAGCTTGCCTCGTTTTCGCCGGGCCGGCCGGCCAGCACGATCCGCCGCGCCCCGCGCCGTTTCAGCTCGCCGGCGACGGGCGCCGCCAACTGCTGATAGACGGCGTCGGACGAACAGATGACGGCAAGGCCGGCGCCGCTCGCCGCAAACGCCGACCCGGCCGCCGCGGCGTCGTCGCAGCCCTCGCCGTCGATCACCTCGAACCCGCCGGCCTCCAGGAAATTGCGGGCGTAGCCCGCGCGCGCGGTATGCTGCGCCACCGGGCCCAGGTTGACCAGGAACGCCGACGGCCGGTGGCCGGCGCGCGCGGCATACTCGTCGCTGGCGGCGCGCAGCGCTTCATACGGCTCGCTGAACGTGTGAAACACCAGCGCGTCGATCGTCACCGCTTCGTGCCCGCCGTCGAGCGACTGGGCCAGTTCACCGATCGTCGCCCCGGCCTGCGCATCAGCGATGATCGTCTCCATCAACTCGCCCGGTTCTCCCTCGCGCACACGCACCTGGGCCTCGAGCGCCTGCAGCGCCCGGCCGACATTGCCACGCCGGCGCAGCCCCTCCAGCCGCTGGCGCGCTTCCTCCCGCAGCGCCGCGCGGTCCGGCTCGCGCGGTTCCAGCGAGCGCTCGCCCAGATTGGGAAATTCGCTCACGCCGGTGATCGCGTCCTTGCGCCGCGCCAGGTTCTTCTCCCGCGGTTGATACGCCGCTTCAATTTGCTCCTTCACCCAGCCCGAGACAATGGCCTCACCCATCCCGCCCCGTGCTTCAATCTCCTGGAACAGCTTCCACGCGGCGGCCGCCAGATCCTCGGTCAGCCGCTCGATGTACCACGAGCCGCCGCCCGGATCCATCACCTGCCCCAGATGCGATTCCTCCATCAGGATCACCTGGGTGTTGCGCGCAATCCGACGGCTGAAGTCATCGGGCAGGCCCACCTGGCTGTCGAACGGGGTAATCGTGATGCTTTCGGCGCCCGCCGCCGCCCCGGCGAAACAGCAAACCGTCGTCCGCAGCATGTTGACCCACGGGTCGCGCACGGTCATGATCCGGTCGGCGTTGCGCACGTGCAGCGCCATCGCCCGGTCCCGCGGTTCGGCGCCGCAGGCCTCGGCCACCCGCGCCCACAGCCGCCGCGCCGCCCGCAGCTTGGCGATCGCAAGAAACTGATTGCAGCCCACGCTGTACGAAAACAGCAGTTGATTCAGCGCCGCCGGCAACGTCAGGCCGAAGCCCAGCATCGCGCGCAGATACGCCACGCCGGTCGCCATCGAGAAGGCCAGGTCCTGAACGGCCGTCGCCCCTGCCCGGTGATAACACGACGTGCCGACGCAGACGCTGCGGCTCGACGGCATGTGACGCGAGGTCCACGCCGCCAGCTCGGCCAGACGGTCCAGCGCTTCGTCCAGGCGCGTGGGCAGGCGGCCCTCCTCCGCCAGCGCCGCCAGCGGATCGGCGTTGAAGGCGACCCGCGCCCGCGCGGGGTCCAGCCCCCGCTCGCGCAGGAGGGCGACGAGCAACCCGGCCGCCGGCAGAAACTGCGCCCCGGCATCCAGGCCGATTCCCGCGATCTCCAGCAGCACCTGATCCAGTGCCCGGCCCAGGTCGGCGCTGGAGTAAATCATCACGCCATCCTGGCCGGCCAGGTCCCCGGCGGCGGGGTCGTCGCCGTCCAATCCGGCGCGCGCCGCCGCATCCAGCCTGAACTGAACCGACGTCGCCCCGCGCTCCAGATCGGCCAGCACGGCCTGATTGGTCACGGCGAGCGCGGGGTGGCGGTGCTCCTGGCGGATGTCCCACCCCGCGACGTCCAGCGCGAGCGGTCGGCGATTGACCGGGCGCGCACCGCGCGTGAACGGCGGCTGACCCGGCAAGCCGGACCGGTCGCCCTCGACCGGCCAGTCCCGGCGCGTATAAATCGGCTGAATCGACACGCCTTCATACGTCTGCGTGACCAGCTTTTTCTCGAACGAGGCGCCGGCGAGGTCCTGTTCGACCACGCGGCGCCATGCTTCATAACTGACCGGTGGAAATTGGTCCGTAAAACTTGGATTGGACACCGTGGAACTCCTGCCAGATAATCACCAACTCGGACCCTAGCGTCCCGAACACCATTCTAGCGTCCGCATCCGGGGAGTCAAACCCGTTTCGTCCCCGTCTGCTCAGTCTCTGGTCTCTCGTCTGCCTTTCTCCTCCCCCGTCCTCGGCTTCGTGCTCGTCCCCAACGGCACAACCAAGAATTCGGCTCCCGGCTCCCCTCGTCCTCGGCTCTCAAAAACCCGATGTTTGCCAGTTCGCGATGAACCGCCGACCCAGGCACCGCTTCCAAAGAGCGTAACATTCCGCTCCGCCATCTTCCACAATGCCTCATTATGCTACACAACGTGACGCCCCCAGACTCCGCGTATCTCTTGCAAGCCATTTATTTTCAACATATTACAAATTCCGTCCCGCTGGCCTTTCTTTTGCTCTCCCACCGGTCTAGATTGGGATGCAGGGAGCTGTCGCTTAGACCATGGACATGAACAAACTGACTCAGAAGACTCAGGAAGCGCTCGCCGCCGCGCAGACCCTGGCCATCGAACGCGGCCATCAGGCCGTCGATGTCGAACACCTGCTCGCCGCGCTGCTCGACCAGCCCGAAGGCATCATCCCACGCATTCTGGAGCGCGCCGGCTGCGACGTCGACATCACCCGAAAAAACCTCGACGCGGAACTGGACCGTATGCCGCGCGTCAGCGGCCCCGGCGTCGAACCGGGCCAGGTCTACGTGACGCAGGACCTCAACCGCGTCCTCGTCCGCGCCGAGGAGGAAGCCCGCCGCCTGCGCGACGACTACATCAGCGTCGAGCACGTCCTGCTGGCGATGCTCGATTCAGCCAAGGCGCGTCCGGCCGGCCGCGTCCTGCAGAAATCCGGCGTCAAACATGACGCGGTCCTGCGCGCCATGGCCGAGGTCCGCGGCAACCAGCGCGTCACCAGCAACAACCCCGAAGCAACCTATGAGGCGTTGACCAAGTACGGCCGCGATCTGGTCGAGGAGGCGCGCCGCGGCAAGCTCGACCCCGTCATCGGCCGCGACGAGGAGATCCGCCGCGCCATCCGCATCCTCTCGCGCCGCACCAAGAACAACCCGGTGCTGATCGGCGAGCCTGGCGTCGGCAAGACCGCCATCGTCGAGGGCCTCGCCCACCGTATCGTGCGCAACGACGTCCCCGACGGCCTGCGCAACAAGACCGTCTTTTCGCTCGACATGGGCGCGCTGCTGGCCGGCGCCAAATTCCGCGGCGAGTTCGAGGAACGGCTCAAGGCCGTGCTCGCCGAGGTCCAGAAGGCCGAGGGCCGCATCATCCTGTTCATCGATGAGCTCCATACGATTGTCGGCGCTGGCAAGGCCGAGGGCGCCATCGACGCCGGCAACATCCTCAAGCCGATGCTGGCGCGCGGCGAACTGCACTGCATCGGCGCCACCACCCTCGATGAATACCGCAAATACATCGAGAAGGACCCCGCCCTGGAACGCCGTTTCCAGCCGGTCCTGATCGAGGAGCCCTCGGTCGAGGATACGATCTCGATCCTGCGCGGCCTGCGCGAACGCTTCGAGGTCCACCACGGAGTCCGGATTCAGGACAGCGCACTGGTCTCGGCCGCGATCCTCTCGCACCGCTACATCTCGGACCGCTTCCTGCCCGACAAGGCGATCGATCTGATCGACGAGGCGGGTGCGATGCTGCGCACCGAGATCGACTCGATGCCCAGCGAACTGGATCAGGTCAGCCGCCGCGTCATGCAGCTCGAAATCGAGCAGGCGGCGCTGCGCAAGGAAAAGGACGAAGCCTCGCGCGAGCGGCTGGCCGCGCTCGAAAAGGAGCTGGCCGAGCTGCGCGACGAACAGTCGCGACTCAATGCCCAGTGGCTGGCCGAGAAGGAGTCGATCGGCAAACTGCGCGAACTGCGCGAGCAGATCGAACAGACGCGCGCCGCCGTCGAGCGCGCCGAACGCGCCTATGACCTGAACAAGGCGGCCGAGCTGAAATACGGCAAGCTGCGCGACCTCGAACAGCAACTTGCCGCGCTCGAAAAACAGCAGCACGACAAGCTCGGCGCCGGCACGCTCCTGCGCGAGGAAGTGACCGAGGAGGAAATCGCCGAAATTGTCGCCCGCTGGACCGGCATCCCCGTGACCCGCCTGATGGAAGGCGAGCGCGAAAAACTGCTCAAGCTCGATGAAATCCTGCACCGGCGCGTCATCGGCCAGGATGAGGCCGTGCGCGCCGTTGCCGACGCCGTCCTGCGCGGCCGCTCCGGCCTGAAGGATCCGCGCCGGCCGATTGGCTCGTTCATCTTCCTCGGCCCGACCGGCGTCGGCAAAACCGAGCTGGCCAAGGCCCTGGCCCAGGCGCTGTTCGACACCGAGGAGAACCTGGTCCGCATCGACATGTCGGAATACATGGAGAAGCACTCGGTTTCGCGCCTGATCGGCGCGCCACCGGGCTATGTCGGCTACGAGGAGGGCGGCCAGCTCACCGAAGCGGTGCGCCGCCGGCCGTATGCCGTGCTCCTGTTCGACGAGATCGAAAAGGCGCATCCCGATGTCTTCCACATCCTGCTGCAACTGCTCGACGACGGCCGCCTGACCGATTCCCAGGGACGAACCGTCGACTTCAAGAACACCGTCGTCATCATGACCTCCAACATCGGCTCCACCTACCTGACCGAAGGAGTGGACGATGACGGCGAGCTGGACGAGAACACGCGGCTGCGCGTGATGAACGAGCTGCGCGCCAACTTCCGCCCGGAATTCCTCAACCGGATCGACGACATCGTGCTCTTCACGCCGCTCGGCCTGGAGCAGATCAAACAGATTGTCGACCTGCTGCTCGAACAGATCTACGGCCGGCTGGCCGACCGGCGCATCACGCTGGAGCTGACCGATGCGGCGCGGGCGTGGCTCGCCAACCGCGGCTATGACCCGACCTACGGCGCGCGGCCGCTCAAGCGTCTGATCCAGAAGGAACTGGAGACGGCCCTGGGGCGCCGGCTGATCGCCGGCGAGATCCGCGACGGCTCGCGGGTCCATGTCGATGTCGAGGCGGGCGAACTGGTCTTTCGCACCGACCACTCGGCCGAATCCCCCGCGGACTCCGCAGCGGATGTCGCGACACGCTGATCGGCCATCCTGGAGTGCGGTGACAGAGCGTTGCAACGCAACGCGCCGACACCGCGTTTGGTCGACTCACAGCCGATCGCTGGACGCATCCCTGGTCTGGATGCGTTTCCGTCTTGGCGTCGTTGCCTGTTGCGCCTTTGTCATTGTGCCTTGCTTTGCTCAGAATGATCGCTCACGCTCACATCGCGCAGGTCTGTTGCGGTTCTTGAAATTGCACATTCCAATTTGTTTCGCATTTCGATATACGATTGGCGTGCTTCTTTCCACTTCAAGCGAACTTCTTCCCGCTCCAAGCGAAAAGGGGCGGCGGAAAAACCCGCCGCCCCCGGATCCGGAACGTGATCCGCCTCTGCCGTTGCTTCTCCGGTGATCACATCCCAGACTGGTCCTCAATCCCGGTCACCATGTCCGGAACGACGCCAAACACCTGACCTTCCGGCTCAAACTCCACAATCACCGGCCCGACAAACGGTTCTTCAAAGTGTTCCGGGGTATCGACATCGACCGACACCAGACTCCGCGTCGGCGTGCGCAGCTCCCCGTATTTGAAGTCATGCTTGACCTTGCTGCTCTCCGCGAACGCTACCGTCCCAACCATCGCCAGGGCGGCGATGGCGGCTCCCGTCAAGGTCCGTCCGATGGGCATCATACTCCAACCCTCCTCTCTCCCCGCGCGGGGGATTGAATGCTGCGTGTGCGGTTTCACCTCTCCTGGTGGCACACGGCAGGGTTTAAAGCACAACGCGGGCCAATCCCCTCGGCTGGGGAACGCCCGGCGACTCCCATTATGACTTAATGATACTCGACGTCAAACCGGTTACGCGCCTTGGGCGTCAGCAACAGGAGTGAAAAGATCAGATTCATCACAACCATAAAGGTTGCGCACCGCCCGACGCTCAGCGCCGCGGAATTGTCCGCGGTGCGGACGAGTTGCGTTAACGGCGACACGTCCAGAATCCATTCGGCGACCGCCCGCACGGCGCCCCCCTCCGCCATCTGACTCCAGCTCGTCTGGATTTCGCGCGCGGCCTGCGCAAACGCCGGCGCCACCCCCCAGACCACCAGCAGAATCAGCCCCGCCCCCACCGCCGCCCGGTTTCGGTCAGCGCAGATCAGACTCACCAGCAGGCAAACCGTCAAGCCCGTCCACAGCGACGACAGCATGATCGGCAGCGACAACATGAACTCGTCCCGGAAGGCGCCGCTCAACGGATGCAATGCCATCGTCAGCCCCACCGCGCCCAGCCACAGTCCTGCCAGCAGCGGATAATAGAACCAGCGCTCGTCGATGCGTTGAAACCCGCGGGCGGATTTTTTCCTGGTCGCTGATCTTCTACATTATCGTCCTGGGATCCTCCAGGGCCGTAAGCGGGGCCCGCCCCTGAAAAGCCGATCCCACCCGGATACGTGTCCAGCCCGTAATAGGATGTCATCGGCAGCACGATCCCCCCCGCCGGCGGCGTCAACGTGTAGACCCGCCGGGCGGGCGAAAACGGCGTCGCGGTCCAGCACTGAAGTCCCAACGGCGACCCCGCCGCCAGGTGCACGATTTCGACCGAGGAATAATGCTGGCGGCCCCCTTTGGCCAGCACGCCGTAACCGTAGATCGCGAAGAAGAAAATGAGGGGATCAGCGGGATGCTCAACCAGGCCTGCTCCAGCCGGCGCCGCCTGCGCAGCAGGTAAAAGTTGATTGGCCCGACAATCAGCACGAACAGCAGCAGCAACCCCGTGATGATCAACAGATTGGGCAGGAGCATCATCCCTGCAAACTGGGGATTGATGCGGGCGGCGTATGAATGCGCGAACAACCCGACGCATCACCCCTGCAAACTGGGGATTGATATTGCTCGTCGCATGGAAATGCCGCGATCGCAGGTCCTCGCGCACCGGGCCATGGACCAGCGACTCCAGCGCCAGTCGGGCCATCGCCGGTGTTGGTCAGCTGGAAACTCAGCGGCGCCCACTCGCCCGACACATACGTCGAACCGAGCGGCGCCGTCAGGTTCAGCGAGATCTCGGCCCCGCACGGCGTCCCGGTCAGCGCAATCAGCAGCGCCCAAAGCATCCAGGCCACGCTCCGCGCGACCGGGTGACCCGTGGGAGGCGCCGCCGCGACGGGAACCGGTCGCCCGTCGCGCGCGCCCGCTGCCCCGGGCCAAGTCTGGAGGGGAATGGGCACGTTGGCAATTCCCTGATGGCCGGGACTGATGAAACTGTATGGAGTTGAACCCGCCGAGGCAAGAATCATCCGAGCGTTATCCCCGATCCTCGTCCCTCGCCCCTCGTCCCTCGTCTTCGTAATCGCCCCCGAACGCCCGCCGAAACTCCGTTCCCGGCTCTTCCCCCTCAACCCCGAATCCGACACCAGCGTTGATGTCCCCGCCGCCGCCGTGATATGCAGAAGGTGGACAACCGCTCGCTTCCATCCCTCCTGATGACGCACGCCGGCGCGGGAAGTTGCACCGCCCCATCCTCCGGGCAAGGAAACCTTTCGTGACACAACCGGACCCAGCCCCCGCCGACGGCAACGGCAAACTGCTGATCGGATGGACCGAGTACGTCTCATTGCCCGCGTGGGGCATTCAGGAACTCAGGGCCAAGGTCGATACGGGCGCGCGCACCTCCGCGCTCCACGTCACCGGCCTGGAGCGGCTGGCGGG
>MVZB01000066.1 GCA_002068205.1 candidate division BRC1 bacterium ADurb.BinA292 | reverse complement strand
GCTGACCGGCTCGGGAGACGCCGGCAGCACGCTCACCTTCGCCGTCGGCGCGTTGCCCACCACCGGCACCGGCACGCTCAACCTGGCCTTCGACGTCAACTCCCCGGCCCCCCTTGGCCTGACCGAACTGATCAACGAGGCGCGGATTGACGACGGCGGCAGCAACGGCCCCGATCAGAACCCCGCGGACAACATCACCAGCGACACGACGCCGCTCGACGCCTCCCCGCTGCTCTTCCTGAGCAAGGATGACGGCGGAACGACCGTCACGCCCGGCGGCACCGTGGTCTATACCCTGTTCTACACCAACGCCGGCGATCAGGACACGACCGGCGTCGTCATCACCGATCTGCTGCCGGCGCACACCAGTTTCGACGCCGGGGCCAGCACGCCCGGCTGGATCGAAGTCAACCCCGGTCAATTCACCTTCCCGATCGGCGCGCTCGATGTCGACACCACCGGAACGGTCCTGTTCGCCGTGACCGTCGACAACCCCGTGCCCTCGGGGGTGACGTCGATCGACAACAGCGCGACAATCACCGACCAGGACGCCAACAGCGCCCCGGCCGCCGACAGCACGCCGCTGATCGCCATGCCTGATCTCGCCGTCAGCAAGGATGACGGGATTACCACCGCCGTCCCCGGCCAGACGATCAGTTACGAAATCTTCTACGCCAATAACGGCGATCAGGCCTCGACCGGCGTCGTCGTCACCGAATTGCTCCCGCCGAACACCTCGTTTAACGCCGCGGCCAGCACGCCCGGCTGGGTCGACCAGGGGGGCGGCGTCTTCACGTTTGACATCGGCACGCTCGATGGCGGCGGCACGAACGGCACGCTGACCTTCGCCGTCGACGTCGACAACCCCATCGATCAGTACGTCGAGTTCATCTTCAACACCGTCTCGATCGCCGACAGCGGCGCCGACGGCCCCGATGCCAACCCCGACGACAATGGGTTTGACATGCAGACGCCCGTCGCGGCGTTCCCCGATCTGAGCCTGCTGAAGGACGACGGCGGCACGACCGTCGGCGCCGGCGGCACCGTCGCCTACACGCTCCTCTGGGGCAATTTCGGCGATCAGGACACCACCGGCGTCATGATCCTGGAGACGCTGCCCGAGCACACCGTGTTCAACCCGGCGGCCAGCACGCCCGGCTGGATCGATCTGGGCGGCGGCCAGTTCAAATTCAACGTCTTCGATCTGGACGGCGGCACCACCGGCACGGCCATCTTCGCCGTCGATGTGGTCAACCCCGTTCCCGTCGGCGTCGAGTTGATCGTCAATGAGGCCGCGATCATGGACGATGGCTCGCAGGGCCCCGAATTCTCGCTCGACGACAACATGACCTCCGACACCACGCCCGTCATCGCCGGCCCTGATCTGAGCATCGACAAGGACGACGGCGGCGTCACCGTCATCCCCGGCGGCACGATCAGCTATTTGCTGACCTACGGCAATCACGGCGATCAGAACACCACGGGCGTCGTCATCATGGAATCGGTCCCCGCCGACACGGTCTTCAACGGCGCGGCCAGTTCTCCCGGCTGGGTCGACCAGGGCGGCGGCGTCTACCGCTACGAGGTCGGGGGCCTGGATGTCGGCACCACTGGCACGCTGATCTTCGCCGTCGATGTCAACGATCCGGTCGGTCCGTTCACCGAGATCATCACCAATATCACTTCACTCAGTGATGACGGCCAGGGCGGCCCCGACCTGAACCCTGACGACAACAGCTCCACCGACACCACGCCGGTCGATGCCGAGGTCGAGCTGGCGATCAGCAAGACGGATGGCGGCGTCAGCGTCCAGCCCGACGGCACCGTGGTCTACACCATCGCCTACGCCAACCTGGGCAACCAGGACTCGCCCGAGGTGCGGATCACCGACACCATCCCCGCGCTGACCTCGTATGCGGCCGGTTCCAGTTCGCCCGGCTGGGTCGAAGCGGGTCCGGTGGTCACGTACGACGTCGGCCTGCTGGGCGGCTATACGACCGGCGTGCTGCAGATCGCCTTCACCGTCCAGAACCCGGTGCCGGCGGGCGCCATCCAGATCGAGAACGTCGTCGTCATCGATGACGTTTACTCCGGTCAGCAGCCCGTCATGCCGATCGACGACGCGATGGCGATGGACACGACGCCGCTGATCGCCGAGCCCGACCTGCGCATCCGCAAGGACGACAACAGCGCGCGCGTCGAAGCCGGCGGCCAGCTCGTCAGCTACGAGATCTTCTACATCAACGAGGGCAACCAGGACGCGACCGGCGTCCAGGTGACCGAGACCCTGCCGGCGTTCACCACGTTCAATGCCGGCGCCAGCACGCCCGGGTGGATGGATCAGGGCGGCGGCGTCTATACCTTCGACGTCGGCGATCTGGGCGTGGGCCCGTGGGAGCCGCCGGCGCCGCTGGTCTTCGCCGTCAACATGCTCGATCCGCTGCCCAGCGACTACACCGTCACGACCAACACGGTGACGATCGCCGACGACGGCGCCAACGGCGCCGATCCGAATCCGGCCAATAACACCGCCAGCGACATCACGCCGCTCAAGACGATGAGCTCCTCCACGCTGATCGTCTTCGAGGACCTGAAAGTCGCCCAGCAGCTCTACAACGACTTCGAATATAACGACTTCGTCATGCGGTCGGACGTGACCGAAACCTATGATGCGAACAACAAGCTCGAACTGATCGAGATGCGCGTGGAAGCGCTGGCCCGCGGCGCGATCTTCAATCATATCGCCCGGCTCGATCTCGGGCTCGAGGGGGGCGTGACCGCCACGATTCAGCGCTTCGACGCCAACGATGTCCTCGTCAGCCAGGACATCTTCGTCAGCGCCGATAACCCCGCCCGCAGCCTGCAGATCTTCCCGCTGACCAAGGATGCGCTCCCGCCGTTCCCCGGCGGCGGCGGCCAGCTCACCAACACCGAAGAGCAGCAGAGCCTGGCCGAGCGGACCGAAGGGCACTACGCGCTGATCACGATCCGCCCGCGCAATGCCCCGGCCAACGAACGCATCGTCGATGATCCGGCCACGACGCTCGACGAGCACAACTCGGCGATCTACGGCTACAACCTCTACGTCGTTAATTCCGGCTCGACGATCTACCACGGCTGGGATCACAACACCGCGACGCTGGACATCGTTTCCGGCTCGCAGTGGCCGGCGTCGCCGCTGATCGGCTTCCCGCTGCCGCAGGCCATGCTGCTGCCCACGGCGTTCGAATACCCCGTTGAATACACGCCGATCTGGGAATCCCACCTCGACTTCGAGCCGTGGATCAAGTCGGGCATGACGACCAACCAGAACTGGCCGCTGGTCAACGTCGTCGACGAGAAGACCTGGCCGATCGATCTGGCGAAGGCGCTGAAGCGGACCGCGGCGGCGAAGGCCGTCGACGGCCTGCTCTTCCAGCAGAAGCTCGAATCGGCCATCCCGGCGACCCCCGTCCTTGCCGACATGACCCAGGATGGCTTCGTCGACATCGTCTACGGCCATTACCTCAACCTGATCGTGATCGAAAACGCCTTCAATCACAGCGAAGTCGTCATCGATCCGTTCCCCGAGATCCTGGTCGATTCGCAGTGCAGCCCGGTCGTCGTCGACCTCAACGGCGACGGCCTGCTTGACGTGATCCGCGGCTACGACAACGGCGCGCTGGTGGCCTACCGGCACGACGGCGTCGAGCTGACCCCGGCCGGCGAGCGGCTGTACCTAGAAGGGACGATCAAGGGGACGCCGGCCGTGGGCGACCTGGATGCCGACGGCGATCCGGAGATCATCGTGCAGACCGGCCACGGGCTGCTGTATGCCCTCGGCTTTGACTTCTCCATCCGGCCCGGCTTCCCGGTGGACCTGGGCGGCACGCGCGATATCGGCTCGCATCACTTCATGACCCCCTCGCCCGCGCTGGCGCCGCTGCCCGCCGGCGACGGCCTGGCGATCATCGCCGTCAACCTCTCGGGCAAGGTCTTCTCGATCACCTGGGCCGGCGACGTCATGCCGGGGTGGCCGGTTGACCTGGGCGGCGAGGTCCTCGCCAGCCCCGCCGTCGGCGACCTGGAAGGCGACGGCCAGATCGACATCGTGATCGCGATGAGCGACGCCCCCGTTTACGCGCTGACCGCCGAGGGGCAGATCAAGCCCGGCTGGCCGGCCCAGCGCCGCTACGGCGGCACCTCGTCGCCGTCGCTGGCCGACGTCAACGGCGACGGCCAGCTGGAGGTCTTCGTCGGCTCGTACGATGAAAACCTCTACGGTTTCAGCGCCGACGGCAAGACGCTGCCCGGCTTCCCTGTCGCCACGCAGTCGCAGATCTTCGCCTCGCCGTTCTTCGCCGACCTGGATGGCGACGGCACGCCCGAACCGCTCATCGGTTCGAGCAGCGGCAGCCTCTACGCCGTCTGCGGCGAGAGCGGACCCAAGGCCGATCAGCCGGCGGTGATGGCTCAGGCGACGACGCTCATCGCCACCGCCGGGTCGGTCGGCGATCTCGACTTCGACGGACGGGTGGAGGTCGTCTTCGGCAGCCACGATGGCCGGATCCGCGTCGTCGAGACCGAAGCGCCCGTCGTGCCCGCCGGCAAGACGTGGAACGGCTTCCGCGGTGGGCTGCGCAACCCCGGCATGATCAGTTCGATCCTGCAGGTGGGCAACGCCGCCCAGGCGTGGGAACTGTATCAATAAGTCATCCCGTGGAAGAAACCTCGGCCCGGAGCGGAAAACCGCCGTTCCGGGCCGAATTGCATTTGTTCGAGCATATGCACCTCGGTTCTGGAGCTCGCGATCAAACCGAGCGGTTGTGCGTCCCTGCGGGATTCTTTCGCCCTCACTTTCAGGGTTCCCGCCACTGAAGTGCTTGTTGTTCCCCGAATTCAGACCAGCTCCGGTCGCCCCTTCCAGGGGCTTGGAGCGTTGGAGACGGCCACGCAGGGTTCCGGCCTTCGGCCTTCACCCTGCGCTTTATTCCAGTCGTAGGCTTCGCGGACTCAGCCGGCAACCGAGTCGAAATCGCCTGCACAGGATTTGAGCCCCCGGTGGATTGAGATTTGGGAAATGAAAAGCACTGAAGTGGCGGGCTGAAGTCTGCCGTCGCTGACGGGACTGGCAGAGGGTCATTCGATGCGAATCTTCGATACGTAAGGAATTAATCCCATTCCGCGGCGCTTGACTTTCCGCCCGCCGAAGCCTATTGATGCGAGGCATACGATCATCGGGGCAGGGGAGGGATGCCGCATTCCACGCATGTCTCGCGATCCCTGTCTCGTGCACTTTGTATAAAAACCCAACCGGATGCCGGCCTGTTCGCCGCAGCCGGCTTCTCGTTATCGAGTGCGACGCCCCCCGCCGTCGTCGCGTCGATCCGGGAAGGCCGCTTCCCGACCGAAGTCACGGAGGACCCTCCCGGATGAACCGCAAGCTGAAGATCGGTTTCGTCGGCGCCGGCGCGATGGGCCAGTGCGCGCACCTGCGCAACTTCGCCTCGCTGCCCGATTGCGAGGTCGTTGCGCTTGCCGAGCTGCGCCCCGAGATGGCCCGCCAGGTGGCCGCCCGCCATGGCGTCGCGCGCGTTTATCCGACCCATCGCGAGCTGCTGGCGCACGAAGCGCTGGACGGCATCGTCGCCGCCCAGCCGTTTCAGCGCCATGGCCTGCTGTTGCCAGAACTGCTCAAGGCCGGCGTCCCGCTGCTGACGGAAGCGCCGCTGGCTTCGTCCGTCCCGGCCGGGGAGCGACGAGATATCGGCCAGGACGTAATAAGCTCCCTGCGGAATATAAGGTTTGAGTCCGGCCTCGGTCAAAGCAGCCCGGTGGCGCGGCCCGCCTGGCTGATGGTCGGCTACCAACGGCGCTGCGACCCGGCGACGCAGTGGGTCCACGGCGAAATCGGGCGCCTGCGCCAAACCGGCGAGCTGGGCCCGCTGCGGTACCTCCGCGTCACGATGCCGCCGGGCGACTGGGTCGCCAACGGCTTCAACGGCATGATGACCTCCGACGAGACCGTCCGGGCGCTCGAGCATGAACCCCCGCCCGCCGACATGGACGCCCCCATGTACCGAGCCTATCTCGGTTTCGTCAACGGCTACATCCACCAGGTGAATCTGATTCGCCACCTGCTCGGCGAGGACTGGGAGATCGTCTCCGTCGATCCGACCGGCGTGGTCCTGCAGGGGCGCAGCGCCGGCGGCCTCCCCTGTGTTCTCGAAATGGCGCCGTGGACCAACTCGATCGACTGGCAGGAGAGCGCGCTGGTCTGTTTTGAGCGCGGCTGGCTGCGGCTCGACCTGGCCGCCCCGCTGGCGTTCAACCGGGCGGGGTCGGTCGAGCTCTGCTACGATCCGAAAGGGGGCACGCCCGAGCGCCGCCGGCCGCAGATGCCGTGGGAACACGCCATGCGCCGCCAGGCCATCGCCTTCTGCCAGGCGATCCGCGGCGAGATCGAACCCCCCTGCACCGCCGAAGAGGCGCTCAAGGATCTCATTCTGGCTCGCGACTACATCCGCGCGCTCCAGGAGGCGCAAGCCGTGACTTCGGGCGGATGAATGCCGCTTGAACGGGGCGGCGGTGATTCGACGCCAGGTTTCTAATGAACCCTAAGGGTTCCAAATGATAAAATCCGTCGGATCGGTGGGATCCGCCGGATTTCGTTTCATAATACGCGGCGCCGCCGCGCGGCAGCGCCGGAGCCTGAACCGTGCCTCAGCTCAGCCCGATCCACGACGCGTCGGCGCTGGCCTGCCACGCCTCGCGCAGCCGGGCCTGCACCTCGGCCGGCAGCGGTCCCATGGCCGCGGCGCGGATGTTCTCCTGGATGTGGCCGAAATGGGTTCCGCCGATGATCGCCGTGCTGACGCCCGGCTGAAACGCCGTGAAGCGCAGCGCCAGCTCGGCCCAGTCGCCGTCGTAGCCCAGCGACTGCGGCGTAAATCCCAGTTTGCCGAGCCGGTCGACATACGGCCGGATGTAGGCCTGATGGTTTGCGGGCAGCCGCGACAGCTCGCGCCAGCAGGCGTTGGCGATCGTCCGTTTCGCCAGCACGCCCATCCCCGCCGCGCGCGCCGCCGGCAGCACCTCGTCCAGCACCGATTGATCGCAGAAGTTGATCGTGACTTCCAGGCAGTCGAAGCGCCCCGACTTGATCGCGGTCAGCGCCGACTGGTTGTCGCCGCTGTAGCCGATGAACCGCGTCAACCCATCCCGCTTGCATTGCTCGAGCGCCCCGATCATCGCTTCGTCGCGGAGTTTCTCCTCGGAGCAGGTGTGGAGCAGCAGCAGGTCGAGATGATCGGTTTGCAGCCGGCGGAGCGAGCGTTCGCAGCTATGGCGGATGATCTCGGGCGACCACTCCGGCGGGTCTCCGGGATCCACCTGATGGCCGCACTTGGAGGCGAGGAAGCATTCGCCGCGGCGGCGCGCCATCACCGGCCCCAGCTTCTCCTCGGAATTGGCGTAGCACGCCGCCGTGTCGATGAACCGGATTCCGGCATCGATCAATTGGTCGACCAGCGCGGCGGCCGCCTGGTGATCCTCCATCAGTTGGCCGAGCTGCGCCGCGCCGAACGCCAGCATCGTGACCTCATCGCCCGTCCGTCCCAACGCTCTCTGTTCCATGATCCCGTCCTTTCTCTGTGATACGTATTTTGTTTTGCGTCGCTCGTGGTTGTTGTCGTGGTGGTGATCGAGATCGAGATCGATTCGAGGGGTTCTGCCGTCCCCGCGGGACTCTTGGTTCTTTCCTTCATCGTTTCCCGCTGAAGTGGCGGGCTGAAGTCTGCCGTCCCTGACGGGACTGCCCGGTTGATCGGTGCGGCAAGGCCTCGGTCATTTGAATCGGTCCGTTGACGCGCCGCATGCTTTCTGGCATCCCTGCCGTGATGCGAATGTTGGGCGGCCGCTGACCGGTGGTGTCGCGGCGCTCGACCACCGGCTCTTCTCTGGCATCCCCGCGGGATGCGGGGGGAATCGAGCCCGAGCCCGATGGCGAGCTCGATGGCGATCCCGATAGCGATACCGATTGCAACACCGATCCTTCAGCCGCCGCGGGCGAGGTAGCACAGCACCCGCTGGTTCAGCGTGTCGGCGTGCAGCCGGAGCTGGCCGCGGCCGGCCAGATCCTCCGCGTCGACCACACGCACAACATGGGCCAGATGCGCCGCGTCGGGCACCAGATCGGTCAGCCGGTTGGGCGCCGCCTCCAGCAGCGCCTGGTTGAACAGGTTGCCCGACTGCGTCGGAAAGAGCGCCAGCCAGAGCATTTCCATCTCCACCAGTTCGCTGAAGAAATGCGTCCCCAGCGAGACGTCGGGCACCAGATCCTCGCGCATCGCGACAATTTCGCACACCACGCGCGCGCGATCAATCTCGGCGAAGCTGACCGTGATCCCCAGCGCGGGCGTCGTCGTCCCCCAGCGCCCCGGCCCGATCAGCAGCGTCGTCTCCTTGTCGTTGACCGCGTTGAGCCGGCCGATCAGCCGCGCCACGGCGTAGCGCTCGGCCGCCGGCAGATTGCCGTAGGCTGCCGGCACGACCAGGATCACGCGGTCGACCGGCGTGACGCGGCTGTGACCGATCACCGGCCCGCGCGTCCGCAGCAGCGTCTGCTCCGGCGCGACGTCGTCGGGCAGCGCCATCGCCACCATCCCGCCCTTCACCTGCAGCGGCCGGCATTGCACGATGTTGATCTTGTATTCGCGCTCATCGAGAAAATTCGCCGTGAATTCGACGTCGACGGGGTAGGCATAGGCCTCCTGCAAGGTTTTCAGCATCTCGCGCATATCGTCGATGAAGCTGGTCTCGGCGATCAGGCGGTCGAACGTCAGCGCGCGCGGGTCGCCGTCGCTCCGCCCCCGCTCGCGGTAGTAGCGCCCGCGGTCGGGGTCGTAGCTGGCGAACAGGTGCATCGGGATCGCCGGCCGCTGCGCCAGGATCCGGCTGAAGTCGGTCGTGACCAGCGCATTGCTCGTCAGGTCCAAGGCGTCGACCTTCTGCTGCGCGAGGCGCCCGACCCCCTCCTCCGAGCGTTCCGGGCGGCGCTCGGGCGAGTTCAGCGCGATGATCCGCGTGTAGTCGTCGTCGGTCCGGTCGACCGCGCGCGTCCCCAGACCGAACACCAGGCGCACCAGCCCCGCCCGCGGATCGATCTGGTCGCTCCACGCATAGGGATTGAACGAATAGGCCACGCCCGCCAGTTGCGGATAGAAGTAGCCGTCGTGCAGCGACCCCGAGACGCGCTGGACGAGCAGCGCCATCTGCTCGTCGCGGCCGAGGATGCCGTGGCGCGCGCGGTAGTTGAGCGCCTCCTCGCGCATCGTGCTGGCGTAGATCGTCCGCACCGCCGCCAGGAAATTCTCCAGCCGCTGCTCGAGCGTCCCCTGGTTCGGGCAGAAGACGCTCTCGTACTTCCCGGCGAACGCGTTGCCGAAGTTGTCCTCCAGCAGGCTGGAGGAGCGCACGATGATCGGCGACGGCCCGAAATAGTCCAGGATCTCCGCGAACTGGCGCTCCACTTCCTCGGGGAAGGTCCCCTCCAGGATCCGCCGGCGGGCGATGTGGACCCCTTGGAGGAACGTCGCCGGGTTGCGCTGGTTCTGGCGGATCCACCAGCAGCCGTTGCGCACCAGGAACGAGTAGAAGACGTCCGAGGCGATGTAGAACGAATCGTGGACCTCGAGCCGGTCGCGCCAGCGGGGGTCGGCGCGTTGCAGGATCGCCCGGGCGAGCAGCATCCCCACCGATTTGCCGCCGATCAGGCCGGTGCCGACCGTCCGCCGGCCGATCTGGAGCACTTCCTCCAAGCTCAGGTGCCGCCGGGCGAGCCGCAGCATCCGCTCATCGCGCGAGATCACCATCCGCAGCAGCCGGCCGTGCAACTCGTCCAGATCGTGATCGGCCGCGCCGAGGCGGTCCTGATCGCGCAGCGCCTCCTCGGCCTGCAGGAACGCGCGGTTCCAGACGTCGAGCCGGTCCATCGCGGTGTCGAGCGTCGAGCGCGGCGAGGCCGTCATGATCTCCGCCGCCTGGTGGCTGTCGGTCACGCTGACGAACCGGCCGCCGCGCCAGGCGTGCAGCAGGTGCATCCCCGGCGTGTGGCGCTGCTGCACCTTGCGCGGCCGGACGTAGAGTTCCCCCTTGTGGCGATAGGCGTCGAGGAAAAGCTGGGTCGTCTCGCGGATCGGCGCGGTCGCGTGCAGCGAATGGTAGTCGCGCAGCAGCGCGAAATAGGCGATCGTCCCCATGTCGTAAAGATACGGGCAGGTCAGCCGGAAGAAGTTCCCCAGCATCTGGTCGCTGAACCAGTCGACGGCCAGATCCGAGAGCGAATCGAAGACGTAGCAGACGCCGCGCCCGGCGCGGCCGATCGTCGCGTGGATCGCGCCCAGGAACATTTCAAACCCGGCCTGCGGATCGAGCTCGACGCGCTCGACGCCCGCGTCGTCGGCCAGCACCGGGGCGTGGTCGGCGAAGCGCAGATAGAGCGTGCGGTGGCCGACCGCGACCGCCCCCGCCGCGAACGGCCGCGCGAACGCCTCGTAATCGGCGAGCTGATCGACCTGCCAGACGATGTTGTCGCCCGGGATCAGCCCCCCGAGCAGCGCGTCCAGCTCGGCCAGCCCCGTCGAGTAGCCCCGCTCGCGACGCAAATCCTCCGCCATCCTCATCCCCCGGTGCATGAACGTTCGCGCCTCAGATTAAACGTCGGTCCTGGCCGCTCGTCCCCGGCTCTCGAAGCCGAACCCCTCCCATCCTAGCAGCGCCTCGGCCCCATCAGCCACCCCGCATCACCGCAACCATCAACCTCCGGCCCTCCGCGTCCCCCTACATCCTCCTTGCGCCTTTCCGCGTCTTGTTTTACCTTAAACCAGTTCCGTCTGAACTGCTTTGTTCTTTCACCGTGGGCAAGGGGGGAACCTGAGGGGGATGCGGTGAAACCGGTCATCATCGAAAATCCGATCAACAACTGGCCCTTCGACGAACCGACCCACCACTTCCGGTTCGACGACCAGGGCATCTCCGACGAAATCGTTCCCACCCGCCGCCTCATCCATGAGTAATCAGTCAAACGATTATTAAGAAAGGAACCGGAGGTCGCCATGGCAACGCGCTCCATCAAACTCAAACTCGCGATCGGTGGCAAGTCGGAGGAAGCACGTCGGCTCCGCCAAGCGATCTGGACGACCCACAAACTCTTCAACGAGGGCGTCCGCTATTATATGCAGTGGCTCATGCTGATGCGTCAGCGCCCCATCGACGATCCGGATGCGCCCGCGGAAGATATCCTTCAACTAGCTCGCGAAGCCCAGTTATCTAACGGCGCGAGCGCCTCTCACCCCGGCGATGAGCAAATCCGAGCGGCCTTGAAGCGTCTCTACGAAGCGATCATTCCATCTTCAATCGGCGACAAGGGTGACGCTAATCAGATATCCCGAAAGTATCACAGTATCCTTGTGGATCCGTCTGCTATCGGAGGGCTGGGAAGGAGCAAGACGGGACGCAAACCAGCCTGGATGAAGATGCCCGACGGCCCGGAGAAGGATGCCAGACGGGCCGCGTATGAAGCCCAGCGTGAGAAGGAACTCGCCGAGACTCCCCTTATCGCTCTCAAGGAATGGGGGGTGCTGCCGCTTTTCAAGGCTTTCAACCAGACTAAAACGGCCTGGATTCGCGCCAAGGGAGAGAGGCAGGACGCTATTCTCACCAAAGGCGATCGTGACATGTTCCAGCAGGCTCTGGAACGACTGATGTCATGGGAAAGCTGGACGTGTCGCGTGGTGGCGGAGAGAATAAGAAAGCAGAAAAGTCTGGAACATTTGCGGAAAAGTGTCGTCGACTCGATCCCAAAGGTCCATGAGCGACTGTGCGAATACGAACGCAATCGTGAAGTCCGCCTTGGGCGTGATGCTTTTCGTCCCGACTCCCCATTTCGTATCACAGAGCGCATGCTTCGCGGCTGGGAGGACCTGCAAGACAAATGGCTCAAGCTCGATCCCTCTAAACGGACCGACGATGTCTTGAGAAGCGTCATCGCTGAAATGCAAACTGAACGTCGCGGTCGTTTCGGCGATGCATCGGACTTGTTTCCATGGCTCGCCAAATCCGAAAACCAATTTATCTGGGATGGATCTTTCGGGAAGACCGCACTCCGCCAGCATGTGCTCCTTAACGAAGCACAGCGCGCTTTCGACGAGGCGAAGGAATTCGCCAATTACACGCCTCCCGACGCCCTGGAGCACCCACTTTGGGCGCGGAGTGGACACAGTGGTGACTCCAACATCCACCGGTATTCCATTACTGAAGAAGATGGATATTTGTGTGCAACTCTCCGGCTTCTTTCTGTCGATGCCGAGAATCGAATAATAGAACGGGATGAGACGATTGCTCTCCGCCCGTCGGGCCAGTGGAATCAGCCACAACGCGGGTCCGTGCCGCCAATCAGTCTCGTCGCATTTGACGAGGTTCCGGATGAATTCAAAACCGGCGCAAAAAATGAACCGAAATGCACCTGGGTCAAATTTACGGACCCAGGCACGGGGGAGCAATGCTACGGCACCCTTGGCGGTGCAAAACTTCAACTCGAACGTGAGGATTTCCGCTTCAGCACAGATTCGAAGCCCTTACGTGAGGCTGCGTTTGCCGAGGGAGAATCCTTTCCTCGCGCCTACCTCAACATAACTGTTTCCTTTCCGGATCCGCCCCAGAATCCCGGCCATCGCGCATTCAAGCGGGCCAGAAGCGGCGAGACAGACCCCTGGGCCGCGGTTGACTATCTCTTACGCGAAGATGGGAAGAAAGCCTGCATCGAGGAACTGGCACTTAATGGCACGCGGATGTCCGAGGGCCTGCGGGTCATGGCGGTAGACCTGGGGGTCCGCCAGTTGGCCGCTTGCTCGGTCTACGAGCTGACGCGTACCCCAGACGGTAAGAAGCATCGAATTCCGGTGGCCGGCACGGATGATCTGTTCATGGAGCACCGGCGCACGTTTCTCCTTCGGCTTCCCGGCGATGAA
Organism: candidate division BRC1 bacterium ADurb.BinA292; assembly: GCA_002068205.1. Lineage (GTDB taxonomy): Bacteria > Sumerlaeota > Sumerlaeia > MVZB01 > MVZB01 > MVZB01. The sequence goes on along the minus strand of MVZB01000066.1, from coordinate 951 downwards.
CCCACAGCCGAAATGCTCGCCGTACGCGAAATGATTCGCGAACAACGACTGACACTCCGCGCGGCCATCCGACGGCTGAGTCAACTTCTTTCGCTCGGCCGACATGATGACCCCGTGAAACGGCGAGATGAATTCCGTGCGCTACGGAGCAACGATCAGTGGACCTCCCCGGAACGCCGCCGGCGTGTGGATCAGATCCTCGACCCCCGGCTGCTTGATGACCTGGTTCCGTTGATTGATGCGGCCAATGACCCGCGCTGGCCGTGCGAGGTGCTTAAGATTCACCGAATGTGGGAGCGGGCATTGGGCGGGGAGATCGCAAGCTGGCGGCGGGATAGTCGAAGCCGTGGCCGGACGGGGGCACTTCGCGGGTATGGAGGGCTTTCCTTCTGGCATATCGAGGAACTTGAGGAAACCCGCAAGCTGCTCAATGCCTGGTCGTGCCACTCGCGCGATTACGAGAAGGATGGGAAAGGTGTCTATCACAAGAATGCCAATGGCCAACGCATTCCCAAGGTCGTGCGCCCGAAAAAGCGGTTTGGTCTGAAACCGGGCGAGACGCCCGATGGCCAGGATATTGACGAGCGCCTGCTCGCGCATATCAACCAGTTGAAGGAAGACCGCCTCAAGGTCGGGGCAGACATGATTGTAATGGCGGCGCTCGGGTTCGAATATCAGGATCGCCACACCGGCTGGCAGAGAAAATATCCGCCATGCCAAATGGTTCTTTTCGAGGACCTCTCGCGTTACCGGTTCAGGACGGACCGCCCAAGGTCCGAAAACCGCCTGCTGATGAAATGGTCGCACCGAGAAATCCCGCGGACCGTCGCGATGCAGGGTGAAGTCTTCGGCCTGACCATTGGCCATGTTGCCGCCGAATTCTCATCCAAGTTTCGCGCTTCGGGTGCGCAACCAACTCCCGGTATCCGGTGCCGGCTAGTCAGCCAGCGA
>MVZB01000065.1 GCA_002068205.1 candidate division BRC1 bacterium ADurb.BinA292 | reverse complement strand
CCGCTCCACCCGCGGCGGGATCGCGCGCAGCACCCCGCCGATGAACCGCTCCTCGTTATGCGCGGGGATGACGCAGGCGATCTTCATCGGCGCCGGGCTCAGGCCGCGCGCCCGTTGCGCGGGCCGACATAAACCTGAAGTTGCTCGTCGAACCGGAACTCCGATCCCTCCAGCAGCGGGTCCTCCGCCCGCGGCATCCGGTCGACGAACGCGACCAGACCGTCCCAGTCGGGCAGCCCCGAGAGCGCATCGAGCGCGAGCAGATTATGATGGCCCGAAGCGTTGGCCAGGCACATGCAGCGCTCGGGCGGCAGCTCGCGCAGAAACGCGGCGAGGAACCCGGCGATCGACGAATCCCCGCTCCCCGTCGCCGAGGCGATCGCCCGCACATGGTAGGCGTGCGCCCAGAGCTGGCGGTGCGCCCAGCGTTCGGCGGCCGCGCCCGCCCCTCCGCCGAACCGCGCCAGCCGCTCGGGCGAACCCCCGCGCAGATAGTAGCCGCGCCGCGCCGTCTTGATCACGCACAGCCCGCAGCCCAGCGCGATCGCCCGCTCCGCCAGCCGCAGATAATCCTCCACCGGTATCAGCTCGACCAGGTCGGCATCGGGATGGCGCCGGCGCAGCTCCAGATACCGCTCGCGCTCCAGCATGAAGTACAGCTCTTCGATGCTCGGCATGAAGATGTCCACCGCCGGCAGCGTCCGCGCCAGAATCCCCGCCCAGTCGACCTTGCCCGAGGCCGAGTCCGGGTCGGGCAGCGACAGGTCGAGCGACGTCGTCGCGTCGCACGCCTTGGCACGCTCAAAAATCGCGGTCAGCAGCCGGCCGTCGTTCTCATACACGCCGCGCATCAGCGGCGGGTAGCCGAAGTGGAACAGCCGCGCCGCCGCCACCGTCGCGAAATCGATGTCGTCCAGTTGGAACTCGTCGTTCCGGCCCGGGCAGTGCAGGAAGATCCGGTCGATGCCGGGCGGCGCCAGCACGACCGTATACGATGTGCATGCGCCGCCGACGGGCCGGATCGCCCCGCCGATCCCCGCTTCTTCCAGCAGCTCGCGCGCGATATGCCCGAACTTGTCCTCGCCGATCCCCGCCGCGGCGGCCAGCCGCAGCCCGTAGCGCTTGAGCGCCAGCCCCGTGTTGGCCACCGGGCCCCCCAGCGAGATCCGCGCCGGCTCGGTGTTGACCAGCTTGCCCGGCTTGAGCAGGTCGCCGACGCGCTCGACGCGCCCGCTGGCGAACACCGGCGTGATGTCCAGGCAGATGTGCCCGGCGGCAACGGCATCGATCATTTTGGCCATGTCGGCATCCTGAATGAAGTGGCCCGGCCGCGCGGGTCAGCCGCGGCGCGGGGGCATGGGCGGCGCGAATCGGTTCGCCTCGGCGCGCGTCGGTTGCAGCGCCGCTGGGTCGCGCCGCGCAAGCTAAGCTTGGCGGCGACACGGGTTCGTCGCGGCGCGGGACGCCGGCCGCGTGGCCTCGTCGCGCCGCGGGCGACGGTCCGCACCGCACCGACCGGCCCCCGAGTTTGCCCCGCCTGCTCTTCCCCTGCAAGCGCAGAGACGCCGCCGCCCTCCCAAAACAAGACGCACGCCGCGTCTGTGCGTCACGATGCGGCCGGGCGCCGACTCGATTCCGATCCCGACACCGATCCATCATGCCCTTCTTTGAGCCTTTCGCTTTTGCGAGTCTCTCGACCTCTTTCGTGCCCTTTCGTGCCTTTCGTGATCCATATCTTCCCCATTCCTCCCTCCCCCCCAAAATTATGTTCCCCCTGATTCCCCTATGGGTTCCTGAGGGAATTCATTTCTCTCCCTCCCCCCTTGTATAATAGTTCCCCAGCGGGGAAATCGCCGCCCCCTGCCCGCTCAATCGCGCTTGAGGCGGACTTCGATGATCAGCGGGAGGTGGTCCGAGGCGAGGCAGGCCAGGTTGTTGCGGGCGACTTCCACCTTGACGACCTCGAAGTGCGGGCTGACGAAGATGTGGTCGATGCGGCCGACGGGGTAGCGCGTCGAGTAGGTCTTGTGCGGGCGGTGGCGGTCGAGTTCGAGCTGGCTGTCGCGCAGGCGGCGGCGCAGCAGGCGGCAGACCTGCGAGCCGGGCAGCGCGTTGAAGTCGCCGCAGAGGATCACCGGCCCCTGGCACTCGGCGCAGTCGAGCCAGTCCGCCCCGAGCAGCGCGCGGGCCTGGCAGAGCTGTTCGCGCCGGCGCAGGCCGAAATGCGTGTTCAGGACGTGGATCGCGCAGCCGTTGATCTCGACGACAGTCCACAGCGCGCCGCGCGGTTCGAGTTGGGGCCGGTCGGGCAGGCCCGGCAGGGCGTCGGCGCGGACGAGCCGCATCGGGTAGCGGCTCAGGATCGCGTCGCCGTAGAGCTCCTCCTCCAGCCGCAGCGCGGGGTGGAAATGATGATCCATGCGCAGGTAGGTGGCGATGATCTGGGCCTGGTCGGCGCCGTCGGTGCGCAGCCGGCCGATGTCGAGTTCCTGCAGGCAGACGATGTCGGGATCGTACTGCGCGATGACGCGGGCGACGCGATGCGGAGACGTTTTGCCGTCCACGCCGATGCAGCTATGGACGTTGTAGGTCATGATGCGCAGCGTGTCGCGGGTGATGACGGGAGGGCAGCGCTCGAGCGGCTGGCGCCGGCCGAGCAGGCGCATCGCGGTATCGTGCAGGTCGACGGGCCGCAGGTAGCCCTTGTCGGCGCCGCTGACGAGCGTATCGGCGGGCATCATGACGAACCCCTCGACCTCGTCGGGACCGGGGCCGGCGTGGGCGCCGTTTTCGACGGGGAAGCTGATCGGTTTGCCGCCGCGACGCCAGCCGCTGATGACGAAATCGCCGGCGTTGGGATGGCGCACGAGCCGGATCAGATCGTGAACGACCTCGCGCAGGAACGGATGCTGGGGTCCGAGGATGCGCGCGCCATCCTCGGGCAGCATGAACTCGCCCTGGGGGGTGAACGCGGCGACGCGCGACTCCCCCTCGCGGATCAGGACGAGCGGAACGCGGGCCTCCGTCGCCAGCCGCCGCGCCAAGCTGCGCTTCTGTTCGCTGCCGAGCTCGCGCTGGATGTAGATGTGGCCGACCGGACCCATCGACGCGATGATCGGGCGGTGATCCTCCTCGGCGACGCGGCCCTCGCCCTCCTGGATCAGCGGGCGCATGAGGAACCGCCAGTTGAACAGCCGCCAGCGCTGGGACTGGATGCCGCGGCGCTCCTGGGGGCCGACGCCGCGACGCGGCAGCGAGTGGTCGAAGACCCGCTCGACGGCCTCCTGGATCGTCTCGCCGGTTTCAACCGGGTAGGGGACGACCTCCTGCTGGCCGTGGTCGGAGAATATCCAGACGTCGTAATCGCGGCAGGGGGAAGCTTGGGCGGCGAGCCAGATGCGCTTGACGGCGTCGTCGATGCCGCGCAGCGTCCAGTGGGCGAAGGCGGAGGTCGGCCCGCGGCGATGCGACTGCTCGTCGTAGCCGAGCAGATTGAGGTGAATCACCGGCAGGCCGCGCGCGATGTCGAGCTTGACGCCGGCGGTGACCAGTTCGCGCGAGAGGATCGAGACGCCCACTCGCGAGGGGACGAACTTGAGTTCCTTCCACAGATCCTGGCCGGCGATCGTGCCGCGGAAGAAATCATAGAACGCCAGGATGAATTCGTAGAGCAGCAGGACCACGGTGCGCAGCAGGCCGTAGATATTGAACAGCAGGAAGAGATGCAGGGCGAAGGGGGAACCCTTGGAGAACATCCCGCTCCAGCCGAGCGTGGTGGAGCAGATATGCGCTTCGTCCGCGCCGCCCGAGTAGATGTTGGAGTACGAGGCGCCCCCCTTGAGCAGCGGTTCGCCCTCGGCCTCGAGGCGGCGCTCGATCGTCAGCGTGTCGTCGCAGTCATACATGCGGAAGACGCGCCGCGTCTCGCGGTCGAAGAAGCTGAACGCGGGGACGGCGCAGGGGATGCCGTAGAACAGTTCGCCCTGCACGGCCGGCGTCGCCGAGGGCAGACCGGAGTAATGCGAGAAGACCTTGTATTGCTGACGGACGAGGAGCTTGCGCAGGAAGGGGAGGCGCTTGCGGGCCATCGCCCGTTCCATCTGCTGGCGGCTGAGCCCGTCGATCTGGATGATGACCAGGCCGGGGAGGGTCGCGCCCTGGGGGTTGCGCGATAGGCCGAGCAGTTGGATCAGATTTTCGCTGCGGCTGATCCGACGCCGCAGGCGTCGCAGGAACATGTCCAGATAGAAGATCATGTGCTCGCGCCCGCATCCTCCTCCGGTTCGACTTCTTCCTCGAGGGCGGCGACGGCCGCTTCGGTCAGATTGGCCAGGATGTCCCATTCGGCCTTGAGTTCCTCCAGGGCGGCGCGCCAGATGCTGTGGTCGGCCATGTGGTGGAACTCGCTGATGCGCTGGACCTGCAGATACAGCGCCTGGAGGCGTTCGGCGCAGCGGGGCATGGCGAACTCCCGGGCGGTGGCGAGGGCGCCGCGGCGCAGCGGCTCGGGGTCGCGCTCGAGTTGATCGACGACGTCGGCCAGCGCCGCCGCGAAGGGAGCCTCCTCCTCGTGCGGCAGCAGGCGGCCGTTGCAGCCGTCGCGGACGACTTCGCGCGCGCCGTTGGCGTCCAGGGCGACGACCGGCACGCCGGCGGCAAGCGCCTCGACGAGGACCATCCCCTGCGTTTCGCTCTTGGAGGCGAAGGCGAACACGTCCATCGCGTGGTAGGCGTCGACGAGGTCCTGGCCGCTGAGGCTGCCGGTCAGGTGGAGCCGGTCGCCGAGGCCGGCATCGTCGAAGATCGCCTGGATTTCGTCGACCGAGGGCCCGCCGCCGACGACGAGAAAGTGGCCGCGGTCGGTTGTCGCGAGATATTGGCTGACGGCCCGCGCCAGAAAGGGCAGGTTTTTTTCGGGCGCCAGCCGGCCGAGGTGGCCGATCACGCGGTCTTCGGGCGCCAGGCCGAATTGGCGGCGGAGGCGCAAGCCGTCGCCGCGCTGGAATTCCTCGATGTAGACGCCCGTCGGGATGCTCTGGATCGGGACCGTCACGCCGCGTTCGCGCAGGATGGCGGCCACACTTTCGCTGGGGGCCACGACGGCGTCGCACAGGTTGCAGTAGCCGGTGGCCTGTTTGACGGCGAAAACCTTCATGCGCTGCGAATCGCCCGGCACGTAGTGCGTATACTGCTCATACATCGTGTGGTGGGTAAAGACGAGGGGAATCTGATATTGCGAGGCGACGCGCAGCGCCGTGCTGCCCAGCAGGAAAGGGTGGTGCGAGTGGACGACGTCGGGCTGGAAGTCCTCCTCGAGTTTGGCTTCGAGGTAGCCGGGGACCGGGATGATGACGGAGAAATCGCTGCCGTTGAAATTCTGAATCGCGGGGACGCGGATGACATCTTCCTCCTGTTCAGGCATGTCCTCGAATTCGGGGGCGACGACGACGACGCGATGGCCCATCGCGCGCAGCTCGTGGGTGAAGAACGAGACCGAGCGCGCCACGCCCCCCACGTGGGGGGTAAAGGTGTTGGTCATCATGAGGATGTTCACGCCGGGGACGCTCCGATGGTCAGGGTTCGCGATTCAACTCAGGGTTGGCGCCAGGTTACGGGCCAATTCGACGTGATCGACGCCGGCGCCGGCGATGAGCGGCGGGGCCTCGGGCAGCCGCACTTCGATCTCCGGGGGCTCGGCGCGCCAGCGGGCCTGCCAGCGGACGACGACCCTCTCGTCGGTCGGCTCGACGCGGATCGAGACCGGGCCCCAGGGGGTGGGCGCCGGGCCGAAAGTGAGCGGTTCGCCCGCCAGCAGCCATTCGGAGGCAATTCCCGCGCCGAGCACGAGGCGATTGAGCGCGGGCTCCTCGTAAAGGAAACAGTTGCGGACGAGCATGATCCATTCGGCCGCGGCCCAGATGTGCTGGCCGTCGCCCATGCAGCCGCCGCGGGTGTGGGGATGAATCGCCTCGGGCCACTGGCCGGTCGGCGAGGCGAGGCGCGCCACGGCCTTCATCAATTCCAGAAAGCGGCCATCGCCGGCGCGGAGCAATACCTGGGCCATGTGGAGCGTCAGGTAGGGGTTGATCCCCGAATGAATCATGTCCTGAAAGAAGCCGCCGTGGACGCGGCACTGGCTCATCAGATAGTCCAGGGTGTCGAGCAGGCGATGGTCGTCGCCGCGCCACAACTGGAGGGGGTAGCCGACGACGAGGCAGCCGATCATGCCGGGATCGAGGCGGCGGTCGGGGGCGGCGGGCATGGCGGGGCGGCCGAGGCGTTCGGCGGCGAGGCGCAGGCTGTGCTCGATCGCCTGCATGAACTGGAGCGCGTAGCGTTCGAACTGGCGGGCCTGAGGTTCGTCGCCGTAGGCGAGCATCAGTTCGGCGGCGGCCATCAGGCCGGCCACGCCCCAGAAATCGTCCCAGTAGTAATAATCGTTCGGCCCGAGGTGCTCGGCGCTGAAGCCGGGCGGGAAGAGGCCCTGGTGGACGGGGTCGGATTCGCCCTCGCGGCTGCGCTTGCGATCAATCCAGTGGGCGCCGCGTTCGATGGCGGTGCGCCACCCCCGTTTCGGCGGGCGCCCGGTCAGCGCGCAGTAGCGCTGCATGATCCAGAGCGCTTCGCCATTGGAGTCCCATTCGCCCTCCTGAGAGAGGAAGTAGCCGAACGGGGTCTGGCGTTCCGGGAAACGATCCAGCACGCGCTCGACGCGCTGGTCGAGGCCGACGCAGGCGAGGGCGTGGAGCATGAACGCGGCGTCGCGGAACCAGAACCGCTTGTAGGTGTACGGGCCGGGGTAGACGTCGCCGGGGGCGTGCTGGACGAGCGTGCGCAGGTGAACGTCCCAGAGGAACTGGATCTGGGGGTCGGGGTGGCGCAGGCGGCAGGCGTGCGCCAGGCTGTCGGCCCAGGCCTGTTCGGCCGAGGGGGGCGGCGGCAGTGGCGGAGCGTTTTCCGGCCGGACGGGGACGTCGCAGGTGATGGCGCGGGGGGTCTCCGGCGCGAGCTGGAACAGGACGGCCGCCGTCGCCATGCCGACATTGCAGACGACGCGGCGCGCATCGCGCGGCCGGGTCAGGTGCATCGAGACATCGCCGGCATGGTATTCGGAGAACGAGTGCAGGTCGGCCGGCGCGCTGAAGCGGACCTCGTCCTTGCCGTCGATCAGCCAGCCCTGGCGGTTGCCGGTCAGCTCGATCTCGTGGATGAAATCGATCCCTTCCGGGTTGTAGGGGCGGGCCGAGATGACGAGCCAGGCATCGCAGGGGGCGCGGCCCGCGACCGCGATGCGACAGACCGGTTGGCCGTCGACGAGCGTCATCTCGATGCGGGAGTGGATCTGGAAGCCATCCTCCTGCGCCCGGGTCACGACGGCGAGGTTGGGTTCATAGTTCAGTTCCTGCTCGACGGCGGGGAGTTTCGAGGGGGCGATCAGGCGCCCCTCGCGCGTGACGATCCACGCATCGAGCGACCAGCCGTCGTAGTGCGGGATGACCAGGCCGTGTGGATCGACCAGCGGGTAGGATTCGTAGTCGGGGATGCCGACGGCGGTCCAGTTGCGATGCGTCAGGTTGATGTGGGTGAGGGAGAAGGCGCGGGGGACGAAGGCGACGTCGTGCGGATTGAACTGGCGCTCGACCCACATGGGCCAGACCCAATCCAGGTTCTGCTGGATCGAGCGGCTGTTCATCAGGCCGCGGGCATGGAGGACGACGCCGGCGCGGAGCAGTTCAATCGGCTCGTGAACTTCGGAGGGCTGGGAGAAGCGGCGGACGTAGCTGAGCAGGGCGATCGGGTCGAGGAAGCCCTTGGAGCGCGCCATGCGGCGCACGATGAATTTCCACGGTAACCATTTCAGCCACATGCCTTGACCTTCCCCGCGCGGGTGCGCCCGGTCGTGTCCCCCCTGGGCGGGAAGCAATCACCGGGCCATAGATTCGCGAGGTTCAGTTTAGCATGAGGGGGATAGGGGGTTCACGACGGCATTTGGCGGGCGGGAATGCGGGGGAGAGTCCGTTGGGGGCGGATGATGAGTTGCTCATGAACCCGGTGGTCGCAACGAGGGGACAAAATGGCCGGTTTTCGAGAGCCGAGGACGAGGGACGAGAGCCGAGAGCCGAATTATGGGGGGCCGCTGAGGGCGAGGACGAAGATGAGGGACGAATAGGGGAGAGATGGTGCCGAAGAGAGGACTCGAACCTCCACGGGGTCACCCCCACACGGACCTGAACCGTGCGCGTCTGCCAATTCCGCCACTTCGGCACCTGGCGCGATCCGGGCGGACCGCGTGGGGCTGAACCGGCGGAGGTCGCCGCCGCGGCGGCGCAACCGCACGTCAGGTCCGTTCAGCCCATACCCAGCCCAACTTATAGCGGGTCGGCCAGGCCAATGCAAGGGGGGAATCAGGCAAAAAAATAGCGGGCGCTTGCGCCAAGGGCAGGGACGGAAAGGACGCAAGGGACATAAGGGACAGCAGGGACGTGAGTTGGTCATGAACCGGCGGTTCACGACGCGGGGGAGGAAAATGGGCAGCCCTTCGAGAGCGACCACGAGGACAGGGACGAGGGACGATCCTAGTGCTGGCAGGTGGGGCAGAAGAAGGTGCTGCGCTGTTGCTGGACGAGGCGCTGGATCGGCGTGCGGCAGCGGGCGCAGGGGTCGCCCTCGCGGCCGTAGACCCTGAGCCGGCGCTGGAACTGGCCGGCGGCGCCCACGGCATTTTCGAAGTTGAAGATGGTGGTGCCGCCGCAGCGGATGGCGCTGCGCAGGATGAGGCGGAGGGCCTTGTGCAGGCGCGCCGCTTCGTCGAAGGAGAGCGAGCGGGCCGGCCGCGCCGGATGGATGCCGGCGCGATGGAGCGCCTCGGAGACGTAAATATTGCCGAGGCCGACGAGCCGATCCTGGCGCATCAGCCAGACCTTGATGGGTGAAGCGGACTGGGCGAGCCACGCGGCGAGGCGGGCGGGGGTGAACGCGCGGCCGGTCGGATCGATGCCGGCGGGCGTGGCGTCGCGGAGCGTGGGGTAGAGGGTGAGGGTGCCGAACCGGCGGGTATCGTGGAAGAGGAGGGCGCCGCGGTCGAGCCGGAAGCGGACGCGGAGGGGCGCGACCGGCGGCTGGCGGCAGTCGGGCGCCCAGGCGAGCCGGCCGGTCATGCGCAGGTGGATGCAGAGCCAGGGGCCGGCTTCCGGGATGCCGGGTTGAGAGAAGCCGATGCCGACCTGTTTGCCGATGCGGCGAACCGCGGTGATGGTCCGGCCGATGAGGGGCTCCAGAGCAGAGGGCTTGATTTTGGCATCGAAGACCTGGACGGCGACGACGCGGCGGCCGGTCAGCGCGGGGGCGAGTTGGCGCGCGACCGTTTCGACTTCAGGCAGTTCAGGCATAAGGGGAAAGACCTTTCATGGAGAGGAAGGGAGAGCAAGGCCCTGGTTGGGTCAGGGAATTCATTTTTGCCGGAAGGGGAGGGAATGCGCTAGAATCGTGCGTCGCTTGCCCGGCGGAAGCCGGCGGCGGGCGACCAGTTCGCTGCGCAGCAGGGAGAAGCCATGGCCGAGTCGGTGGTGAGCGCCGAGCAAGTCAGTCGCCGGCGGGCGTTTCGCCCGTTCCTGATCGCGGCGATCGCGCTGGTGGTCGTGTTTCTGGCAGCCGCCGTGGGGGGCGGGATCTACACGTCGCTGCAGTACCGCGAACTGGTGGACCTGGGCAAGGAGACGCAGGCCGATTACGCGCGCCTGGACGAGGCGTATCCGTTCGAGCCGCCGAGGGGCGCGGCGGCGGCGCCGTCGCGCTGGGAGGCGATGCTGTCGGTGCGGGCGCGGGCGCTGGCGGCGCTCTCGCCGTCGGCGCGGCTGCAACTGGCCAAGCTGCTGGAGCTGCAGTCGCTCAAGGAAGTCGATCCGGTGTATCTGGCCCGGCTGCTGCCGCTGGGCGGGCAGCTCAAGGCGGTGGTCGACGCGCATGTGGCGGCGCTGGCCGAACATGAAATGAGCGGCGAGGAGTATCGCTGGTATCTGAGCCAGGCGGTTTACCAGGTGATGAAGGAGACGCGGGAGGCGGCGCCCGCGGAGGCGGCGCACTGGCGGGTGTTGCACGTGGCGGAGGCCCTGAGCCGGACCGATGAGGACAGCCGCAACGACTTGACGGGGGAGGAATTTTTAGAACGGATCAAGCGGGAATATGGCCCGCTCGAGCGAGCCGGCGCCAGCGTGACCGGGCCGTTGCGCGCCAGCGATCCGGTGGCGGCGATGCTCGACCTGCTGGCGGTGGCTTCGGGTTGGGCCCGGATGGAGCAATTGACGACGCAGGAGAAGCCCGCCGGCTCGTAAGCCGGGCGGAATCCGTGCGATGAGCAGCGCGACGACGACCTACCCCGGCCGGAGCCGACTCCGGCGCAAGAGCCGGCCGCGCCGCCGGATACGGATCCGCTTTCGTTTCCGGTTCTGGCGGGCGCTGTTCGCGCTGGTGGCGTTCTTCATCACGCTGGGGGGCGCGATCGGAGCGGGGCTGTTCATCGGGTATGTTCATAGTCTGCCGCCGATCGAGCAGCTCGAGCATTATGATCCGCCGCAGGTGACGCGGGTGTATGACCGGAGCGGGGCGAAGGCGATCGGGGAGTTCAAGCAGGAAAACCGTCAGGTCACGCCGATTAATGAAATTCCGCGGATGCTGCGCAACGCGTTCATCGCGGTGGAGGACCGCCGGTTTTACGAACACTGGGGGGTGGATCTGCGCGGCGTGATCCGCGCGCTGGTGCGCAACATCAAGGCGGGCCGGATCGTGGAGGGGGCGAGCACGATCACGATCCAGTTGGCGGGGGCGATCCTGCCGGAGATTGAGCGGTCCGAACGGACGATCGGGCGCAAGGTGATTGAAGCCTTCCGGGCGATGCAGATCGAGCGGCGGTATACGAAGGATCAGATCCTCGAATTTTACCTGAACCAGATTCCGTTCAGCTACAACGCGTTCGGCGTGCGGGCCGCGGCGGCGACCTATTTTTCAAAGGACATGGCGGATCTGACGATCGCCGAGTGCGCGACGCTGGCGGGGATGGTCAAGGGCCAGAGCGTCTACAATCCGATCAGCAACGTGGAGCGATCGACCGAACGGCGCAATCTGGTGCTGGCGAAGATGCTGGAGAACGGGTTCATCACCGAGGAAGAGTATGAAGCGGCGGTGAAGGAGCCGATGCAGGTGCGGCGCGGGTTCGGCGTGACGAGCGCCTATCCGTACTTTCTGGATGGACTGCGCCGCGACCTGATCAACTTTTACGGCGAGAGCATCGTTTCGCTGGGTCAGGCGGGGCTGCGCATTTCGTCGACGATCGACCCGGCGATCCAGGAGGCGGCGATCAAGGCGCTGCGCGATGGGCTGGCCGGCAATGAGGAATGGGAAGGGGTCGAGGCGTTGTGGCAGTCGAAGAAGCCGGAACGCGCCGAGGAGGAGATGAAGAACTGGAAGGGGCGGATTGACCCGGGCGACACGTATCTGATGGAGATCACCGGCGTGCGCGAGGATGAGCTGGACGTGCGGCTGCGCTGGTATCGCGGGACGATTCCGATCCCCGATCCGCCGCCGTTTCACAATCCGGAAGGAAAGCTCGACGTCGGCCAGTTGATCGACGTGCGGGTGGAGACGGTCGATCAGGAACGAAGCACGTTCAGCGGGCAGTATGCGTTCAGCAGCCCGGTGCAGGGGAGCATCGTCGTGCTGGACGCGCACAGCGGGGACGTGCTGGCGCTGGTGGGAGGAGTCAACTTCTACAACAAGGCGTGGAATGGCCAGTACAACCGGGCGATGATGGACGGGCGGCAGCCGGGGTCGTGTTTCAAGCCGTTCTATTACGCGGCGGCGTTCGAGAAGGGGCTGACGCCGGCGGACATGATCGTCGATGAACCGATAGAGTATTATGTTTACAATACGGTCTATCGGCCGCGGAATTATGAGAAGTATTTCGCCGGCAACATGACGCTGATCGAGGCGCTGGAGCATTCGCGCAACATCCCGACGATCCGGCTTTACGAGGCGCTGGGTCCGCGCACGGCGAATGAAATCGTGGGCCGATTCGACTACGTCGGGCGGAGCCGGCGCTGGCAGATTCCGAACGAGTATTCGACGCCGCTGGGGACGATCGACTGCACGCCGCTGGAGATGGCGGCGGCGTATCTGGCGTTCGTCAACTGGGGGGTGGGGGTGCGGCCGCAGTTCTTCAGGAACGCGGTCGATGCGAATGGGCGGATCCAGATCCCGGTCGAGCGCAAGGAAGGGCCGATCATCAGCCCGATCGCGGCGTATCAGACGCTGTATCTGATGCGCCAGGTGGTTCGCAGCGGGACGGGCCGGCGGCCGATCGGCGAGAAATTCCCGAGCCCCCCCTTCCCGCAGATCGCTGGCAAGACGGGGACGACCAACGACAACCGCGACGCGTGGTTCTGCGGGGTGACGCCCGACCTGGTGATCGTGGTGCAGATCGGATTCGACCAGTATCATCCGATGGGTCCGGGGATGACGGGCGGCAGCGTCGCCGGTCCGGTCTGGGCCATGACGTTCCGGGAGATCCTGAAGACGCGGCCGAGCTGGACGCTGGAGTTCACCGCGCCGCCGGGGATTGTTTATGCTGATATCTGCAAGAACACCGGCAAGCGGGTCGGGCCGGCCTGCGAGTGGGAAGGTCACGCGGTCTACAAGCAGGTCCCGTTCAAGGAGGGGACCGTTCCGGAACAGGACACGAACGGCTACGAGCGCGTGCCGCTGATTCAGCCGGTCAATTCGGAATACAGTTATTTCTCCGGGCAGTCGCCGCGGGTCGGGCGCGCCAGCCCCGCCAGCAACCGGTCCTACGATTAGGATGTTTGTCGAAGAGTCGCTCGCTGCGGGGACGGGGGTAATTCGTAAGAGTTGAGAATGGCGGATTTTCGAGAGCCGAGGACGAGGGACGAGCGCCGAGAGCCGAATTTTGGGGCGGGCCGTTGGAGGGCGAGGACGAGGGCGAGGACGAGAGACGATTCTTGAATGAGGCTAGTCGACTGAACCGGGCAGGCGGAATTCCTCGACGACGCGACCGCCGATGAGGTGTTCCTGGATGATGCGTTCGAGGACGTCGGGCGTGCAGCCGTGGTACCAGACGGCGTCGGGATAGACGACGGCGATCGGTCCGCCGGTGCAGACGTCGAAGCACCTGGCGCGGGTGCGGAGGACGCCGCCCTGGCCGTCGAGCTTGAGTTCCTTGAGGCGCTGCTTGAGGAACTTCCAGGCATGGCGGGCGGCGCGGGACTGGCAGCAGTCGTCGTCGGTGCAGAGAAAGATGTGGCGCGAGGCCCGCGCGAGGTTGAGCTTTTCGACTTTTCTGGCCAGCTTGTCCATTGCCCACCGCATCCGGGGAGAGGGGCCGCGAGGGGCGGCCCCGCCGGATCATCCAGAGCAAAAATTCGGCCCGCCGCGCCGCCGCTTGCAGTGACGGCGGCTTCGGTTAGACTGAAGCCGCATCTCGTCCGGTCCCGGAATGCCCATGATTGCCTGGTCGCGGTTCAACCCCTGTCAATCCACGCCGGCGTTCATCGCGGCGATGGTGCTGATTGCGGCGCTGGGGCTGGCGTTGCGGCTGCCGGGGCTGGGGCGCCGACCGCTGCATGTGGATGAGGCGGTGCAGGCCTGCAAGGCGGGAATACTGTACGACAGCGGCGAGTATCGTTACAACCCCCGCGAATTTCACGGGCCGACGCTGTATTACGCGACGCTGCCGGTGCTGTGGCTGAGCGGCGCGGAACGGGCGGAGGAAGCGGGGGCGCGCACGTTCCGGCTCGTGCCGGTGGTGTTTGGGGTCGGCCTGATCCTGCTGGGGCTGCTGCTGCGGCGGGGGACGGGGCGGCCGGCGGCGCTTGCGGCCGCGCTGCTGACCGCCGTCTCGCCGGCGTTTACGTATTACAGCCGCTACTACATCCAGGAGATGGTGCTGGTCTTTCTGACGTTCCTGCTGATTCTGGCGGGGTGGCATGGGGGGCGCGGGCGCGGGTGGTTCTGGGCGGGGGT